>JAPOLP010000349.1 GCA_029977045.1 Planctomycetota bacterium | reverse complement strand
GGAAGAAGTCCGGGGTGCAGGCCGCCCGGTACGCCTTCGCGACACACTGCGTTCCGTCATACAGGTACGGGAACGTGTAGCCGGCCGAGGCCGCTTCTGCCTTCATCTTCTCCGGACTGTCGTCCGGATGCGTCGACACGTCGTTCGAGCTGATGCCGACGACTCCGAGCCCCTTCGCCTGGTACTCGCTCGCAAACGCCGCGAGATGTTCACGCAGATGAATGACGAACGGGCAGTGGTTGCACATGAAGACAACCAGCAGGCCCTTCCTGTCGGCAAAGTAGCCCAGGGAAACCTGGCTGCCATCAACATTCGGCAACGAAAAGTCCGGAGCCTTCGTTCCCAGCGGGAGCATTGTGGAAGCGGTTTTGACCATGAAAGGCTCCTCTTCGTGGAGTCATCAGATTCGAGGCGAATCGGTCACCACCCGCTAGAACAGGTTGCCACCGTACGTCGCGCGTCGCCGTTCAGAACGTCGATCGCAACGCCTAACCGCGCTGATCAAGCGGGACGAAGTCGCGTTCGACGGCGCCGGTGTAGATCTGTCGTGGGCGGTTGATGCGGCCCTTGGGATCCTGACGAAGTTCCTTCCAGTGACCGATCCAGCCTGGTAGGCGGCCAAGGGCGAACATCACGGTGAACATGTCCGTCGGGATGCCCATCGCGCGGTAGATGATGCCACTGTAGAAATCGACGTTCGGGTACAGGTTCCGCTCGACGAAGTACTCGTCTTTGAGCGCGATCTCTTCGAGCTGCCGGGCAATGTCGAGCGTTGGATCGTCGACGCCCAGCCGGTCGAGCACGCTGGTCGCGGCCTTGCGCAGGATCGTCGCTCGCGGATCGAAGTTCTTGTAAACGCGGTGCCCGAAGCCGAAGAGACGGAACGGGTCGTCCTTGTCCTTCGCTTTGTTGACGTACTTGTCGATATCACCACCGTCCGCCTGAATCATCGACAGCATTTCGATGACCTTCTGATTGGCACCGCCGTGCAGCGGTCCCCACAGAGCACAGATGCCGGCGGAAATCGACGCGTACAGGTTCGCCTGACTGCTGCCGACCATGCGGACGGTCGACGTCGAGCAGTTCTGTTCGTGATCAGCGTGCAGGATCAGCAGAACGTTGAGAGCGTCTTCAAGAATCGGATCGACTTCGTACGGCTCGGCCGGCACGGAGAACATCATGTTCAGGAAGTTCGCACAGTAGCTCAGCGAGTTCTGCGGGTAGACGAACGGCTGGCCGATCGCCTTCTTGTAGGCGTACGCGGCGATCGTCTTCGTCTTCGCGAGCAACCGGACGATGTTGAGATCCTCGTCGTCCTCGTCAGTCTCCGGATAGTAGCTCGACATTGACGTGACCATGGCCGACAGAATGGCCATCGGATGAGCGTTGTGGCGAAAACCCTCGAAGAACTTCTTCATGTCTTCGTGGATCATGCTGTGGTACGTCAGCGCCTGCCGGAAGCCTTCGAGCTGCGCGGCGTTCGGCAGTTCGCCGTAAATCAGCAGGTAAGCGACTTCAGGGAAACGCGCCTTCTCGGCGAGCTGTTCGATCGGGTACCCGCGGTACCGCAGGATGCCTTTTTCGCCATCAATAAAGGTGATGGAGCTGGTGCACGAGCCTGTGTTGGCATATCCGGAATCGAGCGTAATCGCCCCGGACTCGCCTCGCAGGCGGGAAATATCGACGCCAACTTCGTTTTCGCTACCCACAACAACAGGCAAGGAATACTCCTGCCCATTCAGACTTAGTTTCGCGGCGTCGTCCATCGTCAGCACATCCTTCCAACGTAAATCAATCATATCAGTTCGGCAGGGACGGGTATTCTGGAAGCCCGCCTGCCGTTTAGCAACTCGCCGCCTCTCGATCCGAACACGGCCTTAACCGGGTCTCAGCGGAGCCGAATAAGTGTCTATTCCGCGATCACGGTCGCGACCGCAGAGGTCAGTGCGTCGACGTTACTCTGCGAAATCCCGGCGACGTTGATGCGCCCATCGCGGACCATGTAAATCGAATGCTCCTCGCGAAGCCGGTCAACCTGCTCCGCAGTCAGTCCCGAGTACGAGAACATCCCGCGTTGAGATTCGATGAACGAGAAGTCCCGATCCGGCAACCGTTCGGACATCTTCTGGGTGAACAGCTTCCGCATTCCGTTGATCCGGTCCCGCATCGCCGCCAGCTCGCCGTCCCATTGAGCCGTCAGATCAGCGTCGTCAAGAATTGTCGAGACGATCGCTGCTCCGTGCTGCGGCGGGTTCGAGTAGTTCGTGCGGATCGTTGCCTTAAGCTGGCTGTCAGTCGTCTTCGCGACGTCGCTGCTTCCGGTCACGACCGTCAGCGCCCCGACACGCTCGCTGTAGAGGCCGAAGTTCTTCGAGTACGACGAAGCGACCAGCAATTCAGCATCAGGCCGGGCGAACTCAAGCAAGGCAACTGCGTCCTGCTGAATACCGTCCCCGAATCCGAGGTAGGAGAAGTCGAGCAGCGGCAGCAGACCACGCTCATACACAGCATCGGCGATCTGCCCCCACTGTTCCGCCGTGGGATCCGCTCCCGTCGGATTGTGGCAGCACGCGTGCAGGCAAATGACGTTGCCAGCCGGCATTTTACGAATTGCTTCGAGCATCGCGTCGAGATCGACACCATGCGAATCCGCGTTGAAGTACGGGTAATTCTTGACCTCAATCCCGCCCGCCTTGAAGACCTTCGGATGGTTCGGCCACGTCGGTGTGCTGCACCAGATCGTCCCGGAGCCGAGGTTATGCTTCAGGAAGTCGGCAGCAACCCGCAGGGCTCCCGTCCCGCCAGGCGTCTGGACGGTCACGCCCCGGCCACTGCTGACGACCTCGTGATCTGCCCCGAAATACAGCTGCTGCGTCAGACGATTGAAGTCCCCCAGACCGCCGATTGGCAGGTACGACTTGCTGGTTTCGGATGCGAGCAGCCGGCGTTCGGCTTCCTTGACGGACTCCAGCACAGGTGTGAGGCCGGATTCGTCCTTAAAGACACCAACCGTCAGGTTGATCTTGTTTGGGTTGGCGTCGCCACGAAAAACCTCCATGAGCCCAAGAATGGCGTCGGGAGCGGCTGCCTCAATGGATTCAAACATTCTCTGATACTTTGCAGGTACGGGATTCGGTCGCTCGCCAGCCAAATACAACTGCGGGCCGCGCGAACTCCAAGCGTCAAAAAAGGTCGATAGACACGTCATTCCGACCGTCGGAGCAGGCGCGAGGCGATTGTTGAAACCGCCATTCAGCGAGTCAAGCATCGGCGACGACGCTTTGCTCCAGAGATTTCAATCTGCTGAGCAGACGAACTGTAGAACGATTCCTGGTCGGTCAACCTGCAAACAGAAATACCCGACTCACTGAATCAGCGAGCCGGGCAAGACGTTCTGGCCGTTCGGCGGAAGCCCTCGAATCAGCTGCAACGGCTACTCAAGATTGATCCGCTCACTGCCATTGCGGGTCGCAAGAGCGGACAACGTCCGGAAATCGATGGATTTGGCAATGGTCCGGGTGGACCCGTCGGCAATGCCGAAGACCACGACATCACCATGCCATTACCCATAACCGAAAAACAGCGACCCGTTTGCGTCGAGGTAGTTATCGAAAACTTCCGGCTGCGCCGATGGGTTCTGACCGTCACTGCCCCAGTCTGGAATCTGGTTGTAGTCGTCATCGCTGACACGGGCGAGAGCACAGTTCTCGTCGGCCCAGTAGCCAAACAGGCTTTCGCCAAAGCAAATTGTATTGGACTCGCCATCGATGATGTCGCGGAACTTAGTCGCACTGTTGCGATACATGAGCCCGTTTGTCGTTGGCGTTCCCTGCGGAACGTTCTGCGGCGGACTCGTTCCGGCATTCCCTCGATAAGTCAGATAACCCCAGCCACCGAGATTCGCGACACTTCCTCCACCGGAACTCACCACCGGTCGACCGCCCGGCAGGCTGGCACTCGGGCAGACGAATGACTTGATTACGACCTGGGCCGCTTCGAGGTTGTTCTGGGACTGAGACTTGTTTTCGTTGAAATTCACGTTCACGGTCCCAGCCCCCATCTGACTCATGATGAGCGCTGGCCAGCCCCAGTATTCAGTGAATGTCCATTGGGTAATCGGCGGAACCTGTGGCTGCAGATTACCCGTCGCGGCACTGGGACGACCGACTCGAATCCCAACCACCGGCTCGGGCAACGTAATCGGCGCCAACGGCGGGGCGAGACCTACGACCGGATCCGGCGTGACGATCCCGGACGGGAAGCACTTATGAGCTTCCTCGTAGTTATGCGTTGCCAGCAGGATCTGCTTGACGTTGTTGACGCACTCCGTCCGTCGGGCTGCTTCCCGAGCATTCTGAACCGCCGGCAGCAGAATCGCCGCCAGAGCCGCAATGATTGCGATGACGACCAGAAGTTCGATCAGTGTGAAGCCAGTGCGACGGGCGCCACTGGCCTGGAAAATAGTCGGCTTTTCCGAACAGATCATCAGTCAGCTCCGAAACCGGGATGTCAGGGCATCTGGCCTCTATGGATGTCGTCGAATTTGTCAGCCAGCCAAACCGGCAGAAACAAAAGACACGTAATACGCAGATTGAAACCGTGAGGCTAGCACCTGGTGTTAGACCGTGCAATTCGCGTCTCAACGTCAGAACGCGAACGAACTGTCGCGCAGAACGCCCTTTCGGGCAACTCTGAAATTCAGATACGCAAACCGTCACCGGTTACTACCGGGAATCTGCGATCAATTGCTCGATCACACGACGATTCGCATCCGGAAAATCGAGCGTTGCCAGCTCGCTCCACTCACACCAGCGAAAACTGCCGATCGGCGAGACAGTGTCCCCGGACTCTGAGGCTTCGTCTGAAGCGACTCGGCACAGCCAGAACTCGAGATCGACCCGACCGTGCGCGTACTCGTGCTCGGTGTGTTCAAGCAGCCGTTCGGCGACAACCGGGACTCCGGTTTCTTCAAGGCACTCGCGAGCGGCGCAATCCTGAGCGGCCTCACCTGGTTCACACTTGCCGCCAGGAAACTCCGCCTTCCCGGACAGCACTTGATCCGGCTGTCGAACGCCGACGAGAAACCGGCCTTCGTGTTCAACAATCGCGATTCCGACACGTGTCGTTTCCATGAAATCTCACTCGGCTTCTCAACACGAAACGCCAGTTTGCCGTACCCGCGACGACGAACTACAGTGCCACGCCCTCGCCTCACCCATCGTCCCGCTTCGCTCAAAAGACACGCATGTCGCTTTCGATCCGGAAACTCCAGAAGAGCTATGTCGAGCCGGGCGGGCACCGGTTGCCGATTCTTAACGTCGAGGCGTTCGACATTGCCACCGGAGAACAGGTCGTCCTCATCGGTTCGAGAGGTGGCGGCAAAACTACGCTGCTGAACGTCATCGCCGGAATCACCTCGGCGGATGCTGGCAGTGTGACGATCGATGGCGTCGATGTCCGGTCTCTCCCGGAAGCTGCCCGCGACCGGTTTCGAGCGGAACGGATTGGCTACGTCTTCCAGACGTTCCATCTGCTGCCGGCGTTCTCGGCTCTGGAAAACGTTCTGCTGGGCATGAGCTTCTCCGGCAAGAAGACCGATCGGCATCACGCTGCGGAACTGCTCGACCGCGTCGGCCTCGGACACCGGTTGCATCATCGACCGACGAAACTTTCCGTCGGCGAACAACAGCGAGTTGCCGTCGCGAGGTCGCTGGCCAATCGCCCGTCGCTGCTGCTGGCGGACGAGCCGACCGCGAACGTCGACACCGCGAATCAGGACCTGATTCTCGACCTGATCCGCGACGCCTGCTCGGAGAACAACGTGTCGCTGCTGATGGTCACGCACTCCCCCGAAGTCGCGTCCAGGTTTGAACGCGTCGAAAAGCTCAGCGACTTTAACCGGCCGGAGGTAGCCGCATGACTCTGCTGGGTATCGCCTGGAAAAGTATGCAGCAGCGTTCGCTGTCGTCGTCGCTGACGGCTCTGAGTGTCGCGCTCGGCGTCATGCTGATGGTCACCGTGCTGGTGATCAACGCGATCGTCACGGACGCGTTCCGCCAGAAAGGCACAGGCTTCAATCTGATCATCTCAACTCCGGGCAGCGATCTGGCGACGGTGCTGAGCTGCGTTTACCGAATCGGCCTGCCGGGCGAACCGTTGCCCTGGCGGTTTTACGAGGAAGACATCCTCAAGCACCCGTACGTCGAGTGGGCAATCCCGATGGCGATGGGTGACTCGACGCAGGAAGGCAGCTTCCCGATCGTCGGCACGACGGCTCAGTATTTCGGCATGGAGTATGAACCGGACAAGCGGTTCCGCATCAGGGGCGACCTGCCTCGCGGGCCGTTCGACGCGATCATCGGCGACCGCGTC
>JAPOLP010001029.1 GCA_029977045.1 Planctomycetota bacterium | reverse complement strand
GCCAATGCTGCCTGCGTCGTCTGAGACTGCGTCAGACGCACAGGCTAGCTGCGTTTATGGGCCGAATCGAAGGCCCGTAGAACGGAAGTCATTCCGTTTCGAGCCCCTGCAGCCCTGGGATCAAACAGCATCCCAGGACAGGAACGGAATCAATTCCGTTCTACGTTGACGAGTCAGCCGTCCCTGCCGTCGAACCAGAGTGTCGCGGCTCGGCCATGCGATAAGTCAGCAGTCCGCCCGTCAGGATCGTACCGCTGATCGCGACGAAGACGGGCTCGAAGCCGATCGAGTCAATCAGGGCACCGACGACGGGCGAGAGTACGAAGGGCACCGCGAAGCTGAGGCTCATCGTGCTGACATAGCGGGGATGATTCTCGGGCTCGGTCAATTCCAGCGTGTAGTTGATAAAGGTCTTCATCGTCACCGGAACTAGACCGAGGAAGACGAACGCCACCCAGAACCAGCGGACGCCGTGTTCAATCATCCCGCTGGTCAGCAGCAGGGCGATCAGCGGCGTTAGCGTGCAGAGGAAAACCTGAATTCGAATCGCGAGCCGGTTGCCGAAGCGGTCGGCAATGAAGCCCGAGCCCCAACTGAACGCTCCAACGGCCGCGTTCTGGGCGATCACCCAGAGCATCAACTGAAAGCCTTCGTGCTCGTCGGTGATGTGCCTGCGACCGAACGCCTGAAAGTGAGGAAACAGCAACTGCACCGAAATAAACAGCATCGCGACGATCGCCGCTCGCCGGAACGGCTGATCGGTCCGCATTGTCTGCCAGGCGTCGGAGAAGGCCGTCGCGATGGATCGGTGACGCGCCTCGCCAGATGGTTCGTCGACGGGCTCACGCAGCGGAATCGTCAGCAGTCCCGCGAGAGCGAAACCGGTTCCGGCGAACCCGAAGATCAGCACATAGCCGCCAGTCGGCAGTTGAACTGGAGGTTCGAGCCATCTCGCCAGGAGAAACCAGGCTAGCGTGACCGACAGGAACGAGCCGATGATGCCCGCTCGGCCCAGCAGTTTGCCTCGCCGATTTGCGCGGATCAGCTTGCCGGTCACGGTTCCCAGGACAAGCTGGTTGAGGCCGCTGACGACGAAAAACGTGACGTAAATCGACAGGAACGCGGGAGCCATCCAGGCAGGAGCTTTGCCGTCAACAGGCTCGCCGATCAGAAACCAGATTGCGGCGAGGCTCAGGAAACAGACGCCCATCAGCGTCGATGTCTGGTGCATCGCGTGCCGTTTAAGCGGCTTGCGTCTCAGCCGGTCGGCAAGGATCAGCGGCGGAATGCTCTGTCCCGCGCGATTCAGCAGCGGCAGCCAGCCGCGAACGAAGCCCGAGCCATCGATCACGTCCAGAAACCGAGGCATGATCACGCTCTCGGTTTTGAAGATCCACGAGGCTCGCAGCACGACATTGTACAGCGCCAGAGCCAGCAGGTTCCGCGGCTCATCGCGAATCAGAGCTTCATCCCGAGACAGCTCATCGGGACGATTTGGCTCAGATTCGGACACGGGCGATGCAGTCTAAATTGAAAGCGTCAGGCCTCAGGAATTGATTGCAGCGCAAAGCAGCAAAGGACCGCAAAGTCTCTGCGAATCTTTGCAGCTTCGCGTCTTTGCGCTGCGGACAGGATGGGCTCAGCCGAGGTCGGCTTTGATGTCGACCCAGCTGCGTTTGTCGAACGATTCGAGGCACGAGTCGGCGACGCACTGGGCGATGGCGCCGTGGTCGAAGCCCGGCACGCAGTCGCGGCCTTCGACGATCGACGAGACGAACTCCCAGACCAGGTCGTAACGGAAGACGGTGCTCGGGACGCCTTCGTGCTTCGGTCGCGGGCTGCCTTCGATGACGAGGAACTCGTCCGGCACCGGCACCTTTTCCATGGTGCCGCCGTGCTTGCCGATGATCACGTTGTTCGGGTCGGTGAGCTGGTACGCGGCCGAGCCTTCTGAACCGTTGACTTCAGCCCATTCGTAACCGAAGCCGTTGTTGTGATGGCCCTTCATCAGCGTGCTGCCTTCCCAGACGCCGGTGGCACCACTCTCGAACAGGCCGATCAGCGATGACCAGTCATCGACCTCGGACGGAGCACACTCTCTGCCGTCGTCGAATTTGTCACGCGGAGCGAACTGGGCGACGGCTCCGCAGATCGACTTGATCGGCCCCATCAGGTCGGCGGCGAAGTCGATCCGGTGGATCGTCATGTCGAACAGGTCGCCCGCCCCGGCCTTGTCCTTGTACTGCCGCCAGCCCCAGCTCGTTTCCGGCCAGTCGAGGAACCGCTGGCTGCGGAAGTGCCGCGGAACACCGAGCGCTCCCGACTGCACCAGATGCCGGACGTAACGCATCGACGGAGCAAAGCGGTACGTAAAGGCCGTCATATGCCGGACGTTGTTGTCGCGAGCGGCCCGGTACATCTCGGCGGATTCCGAGAAGTTCAGGCCGAGCGGCTTCTCACACATGACGTGCTTGCCGGCGTTGACGCACGCCAGAGTCTGCTCGTGATGCACGAAGTTCGGCGTCGCGATGATGACCGCGTCGACATCGGGATCGTTGGCGACATCCAGGTAGTTCGTCGTCTTCTTCGTCGGCCCCCAG
>JAPOLP010000492.1 GCA_029977045.1 Planctomycetota bacterium | reverse complement strand
GGGCTGGCCGAACCCGTCGCACAAAAAAGACCACGAATCTCGAAAGACACAGGTCCCCTCCCCCCTCGGGGGAGAGGGCGAGGGCGAGGGGCAGTCAGATGTCCGATCGCACTGACCGAGCCCGCGACCTCCGCCAGAGGCAGACAAAGGCAGAATCGCTTCTCTGGCAGGTTCTTCGTGCGAAACGGTTCTGCAGCCTGAAGTTTCGACGGCAGCATCCCATCGGGCCGTTCTTCGCGGATTTCGCCTGCTCGGAATTGAAGTGCGTCATCGAGGTCGACGGTGGCTAACACGAGTGTGTTGAAGCGTCCGATCGTTCGCGGCAGGCATTCCTTGAAAACGAAGGGTGGCGCGTGCTGCGGTTTACGAATGAGGACGTGCTTGACGACGTGGAAGCAGTGGCAATTGCGATCGCGAGGCAATTGGGGCTTGAGCCTGAATTCCGTGGGCGGACGCTGCGGTGATCTGTCGCCTGCAGGTGCCAGCGTTTTGGTGTCTGCCAATAGTCCCCTCTCCCCGCGTTCGGCAATGAATTCAGTACCGACATGCCAGCGGGGGAGAGGGAGCTTGAGTGCGGACCGCGATCGTCGGTTTTTGACGCCTCGGGCCGCTTCTCGCTGCACCGCCGATAAACCGGTGCGTCCGTCACACGGTTTGACGCCTCAGGCGACTACGGCACGGTGTTGTTCGTACCTTCCAGTTCGTTGAGGGCTCGGTTCAGGACGCGGACGGTGTACTTGCCGTCGGCGACCAGGCCCTTGCGGTAGGCTTTGTTGCGTTTCATGGCGTCCAGGACAGGGCGGGCCTGGTCGTCCATTTCGTCGAGCACGTTGGCGGCATGGACGCGAGCCCATTGCGAGCCGTTGTCGAGAACGTCGACGAGGACCGGCAACGCGTCGTCCGACAACTCCATGCGACACAGGGCTCGAGCGGCGGCGACGCGGACGTTTTCTGAGTCGTCCTTGAGCACTCGTCTCAGGAACGGTGCCGACGTCACGGCCTGCTTACCGAGATTGCCGAGCCCGATTGCCGCCCAGTAACGCACTGCGGCGTCATTGTCTTTCAAAGTGTCGATCATTTGTGGGATCGCGTCTTCGCCTGCCAGCGACAGCGAGGCGGCGTCGCGGACGCGGTTGACCAGCGTGCCGGATTCCGGGCCGCTCAGGATCGCCCAGGCACTGCCGAGTTTGCCCTGTCGCGCGTTGATCTCTGCTTCGGGGATCAGGCCCAGACCGCGGGTCTCCAGCACCCAGTCCAGGTGGGCCTGCCGCAGGCGCTCGAATGTTTTGCGATGTGCCGGATCGGCGGCGAGGTTGTGCATCTCGTGCGGGTCAGCCTGCGTGTCGTACAGTTCTTCCTTCGCTTTCGACGGGGCGAGGAACTGCGCGACTCCGGGACTTGCCGAACCGTCGGCCTGCACGCGGCGAATCTCACTCATCGTGCGGCCCTGCTCGGGCGTGTTCATGTACTGGTAGTAGGTTTTGAAGGGCTCGTAGTTGCGGATGTACTTGAAGCGGCGGTCGCGCACGGCGCGAATGATGTCGTACCGCTCGTCCATGCGGTCTCGGGCTCCGTACACGTACTCGCGTGCGGGCGTCAGGTTCGTACCGAGGAACGCTCGCCCCTGGATGTACTGGGGGATGTCGATCCCGGCCAGATTCATCGCGGTTGGGCCGAGGTCGATCAGGCTGACCAGTTCGTCGTTCACGCTGCCTGGCGTTCCCTGGCCGTCGCGGCGGTACTTCTCCGGAATGCGGACGACGAGCGGAACGTGCATTCCCGAGTCGTACAACCAGCGCTTCGCTCGCGGCAGCCCGACACCATGGTCAGACCAGTAGACAACAATCGTACTTTCCGCGAGACCAGCGTCGTCGAGGGCCGCCAGATGCTCGCCCACCCAGCGGTCCATCGCCGTGATCACGTCGTAATAGCGGCCCCAGTCGTCGCGAGTGGCCGGAGTGTCCGGGTAATACGGCGGCAGGCTCTTCGCCGTGACGGCGCGGTCGTGCGGCTTCTGACCAGCGGTCACTGACTTGTACTTCGACTCGCTGGCGATGCCGGATTCGTGGCAGCCCGTGTAATTGAAGACGGCAAAGAACGGCTTGTCATCAGGGCTGTTCTTCCAGTGAGCCTTGCCGCTGGATTCGTCCCACACGCCTTTGGGCGTCTTGAACTGGTAGTCCTGCTTCGAGTTGTTCGTGCAGTAGTATCCGGCCTCGCGGAGGTACGTCGGAAAAGGCTTAACGTGCGGCGGCAGCGTCACACTGCAGCGCATGTGCTGAGTTCCCAGCGACGTCTGATACATCCCGGTGATGATCGCCGACCGGCACGGAGCACAGACGCCCGCCGTCACAAACGCGTGCGAATACCGGGTGCCCTGTGCCGCGAGCCGATCAACATTCGGCGTCGTCGCGTTCGGATAGCCATAGCAACCCAGGTGAGCACTGATGTCCTCGCACGAGAGCCACAGAATGTTCGGTCGGTCGTCAGCGACGCAGTGGCTGGCCAGCAGGAAGATGAACCCGACAACGGCAATCAAGGGCTTAACGACGTGAATCATGGTAGTTCCTGCCAGGAAATCTGTTATTCCACTGCAAGTTGCAGCCGCGCAGGGTCGCGGGCGTAGAAAGCGGCGACTTTGTCCGTCTTTCATTTGTCGTTTCGCGGACGGATGCAGCCAGCGGTGAAGGGCCATTGAAACGCATTGAAGTGACCTCGCTGGAGATTCGCCAGGGACAACGGCGATACTGCTGACGCTCAGCATGCTCCTTTTCGCCGGAATCTCATCCATGACACTCGACGCAACGATTTCACGCCGCCGGATGATTCAATCGCTGGGCGGTGGCCTCGGCGCGGTGGGGCTTTCGGAATTGCTGCAGCAGGACGCGGTCGCGGCTTCGGGAGCGCACTTTGCTCCGCGAGCGAAGCGGGTGATCCACCTCTTCATGAACGGAGGCCCGTTTCAGGGGGACTTCTTCGATCCGAAGCCGCTGCTCAAGAAGTACGAGGGGCAGCGTCCGGCGGAAGTTGATCTGCGGACCGAACGCAAAACCGCCGGACTGCTGCCGTCGCCGTTTCAGTATCAGCCCGCCGGTGAGAGTGGTGTGCAGGTCAGCGAGTTGCTGCCGAAGATGAGGCAGTGCATCGACGACGTCTGCGTGCTGCGGTCGGTCTACACCGACAATCCGAATCACGGTCCAGCTCTATTGTTGATGAACAACGGCACGATCCTGCCGACGCGGCCCAGCATGGGGTCGTGGATGCTGTATGGACTCGGGACCGAGAATGAAAGCCTGCCGGGCTACGTGGTCCTGTGCCCCGGTCGACCGGTCCGGTTCTCGATCCTGTGGACCAGTGCGTTTCTGCCGGGCGAGTACCAGGGCACGTACATCAATCACTCGAACCTGCAGCCCGACAAACTGATTCCGTATCTGACTCGTGACTCCGGCAGCGCCGACGAGCAGCGACGGCAGCTCGATCTCGCGGCGAAGCTCAACCGCCTGCACATCGAACAACGCGGTCCCGACCGGCGGCTCGACGCCCGCATCCGAGCGATGGAAACCGCCTTCCGAATGCAGACTTCCGCGACGGACGCGTTCGACCTCGAACAGGAATCGAAGGCGACTCGGGAGGCGTACGGTTCCGGGCACTTTGCCAACGGTTGCCTGCTGGCCCGGCGGCTCGTCGAACGCGGAGTCCGGTTCGCTCAGGTTTACTACGGCAACGGCCAGCCGTGGGACACGCACAACAACCATCACGCTAGCGTCCGAAAACTCGCTCAGGACATCGACACGCCCATCGCCGCACTGCTGAGTGATCTCAAGCAGCGAGGAATGCTTGAAGACACACTGGTCATCTGGGGCGGCGAGTTCGGGCGGACGCCAACCTCAGAAAACGGCTCGGGCCGCGACCACAATCACTACGGCATGACGATGTGGATGGCCGGCGGCGGCATTCGCGGCGGCATGACTTACGGCGAGAC
Source organism: Planctomycetota bacterium (assembly GCA_029977045.1). GTDB lineage: Bacteria > Planctomycetota > Planctomycetia > Planctomycetales > Planctomycetaceae > JAPOLP01. Next base: position 1,178 of record JAPOLP010000492.1, on the reverse strand, counting down.
CGACGACTTCGGCTTCCGTGCGATGCAGAACCGAGTCCACGTTCACGACCTGCACGCCACCATCCTGCACTGTCTGGGCTTCGATCACGAACGGCTGACGTACCGATACGCAGGCCGTGATTTCCGCCTGACTGATATCGCCGGGCGAGTCATCCATGACGTGCTTATCTGAGTGCCGCCAGTAATTGATTGTGTGCCAGTGCTTGCTTTCTTCGTCACGACGCTCCATCACATCGAGAGAGATTTGCAATGTGCCTCCGGAATTGGCTCCCTGCGGCTCTGCTGTTCTTGCTGCTGTCGCAGATGGCTCACGGTGAGGTTTCGTATCCCCCGATGCGACCGCTCCCGACCGCGACCGATCGACCTTTGCCGGACGGACCAACGTTCTTTGTTGACGCTGCGAGCGGAGATGACGCGAGCGACGGATCGCAGGTAAAACCCTGGCGATCGATCAATCACGGACTGCGGCAGCTCTCGCCGGGAGACACGCTCTGTCTCCGCTCCGGTACGTACTACGAACACGTTGACGTTCCGGTTTCCGGCGACGAGGACAAGCCAATCACGCTCCGCAGTTATCCCGGCGAGCTGGCCGTCATCGACGGCGGTCTGCGCGAGTTCTTCGAGCATCCTGAAACCGCGTGGCAGCCGCTTGCAGGCGGAGCGTCCGGCGAGTTCGTTTCGACGCAGACGTATCCGCAGTTCGCTGGGAGGCCGATCGTCAGCGCATTTCCCGCCGCCGGTTGGGAACCGTTTTACGGGAAGGAGGATGACCGCCCGCTGGTGCTCGGACAGTTTGCCGATTCGATGGTGCCGCTGCACGGCTATCGCACGGTCAACGACCTCCGCGACGACAGCATGTTGTGGGACGTCGACAGCAAGTTCGAGGACCAGGGCGGCGTGTACTGCGGCCCCGGATTGTGGTTCAATCGGAAGATGACTCGGATTCATATCCGGCTGGCACCGACAACTCTCGAAGGCCTGGCCGAGCACGCTTATCGCGGCGAGACGGACCCTCGAAAACTGAAACTGTGCATCTCCGGTCCGTACGGAGACGACGTGCTGCGACTTAACGGTGTGAAACACGTCGTCGTTCAGGATCTCGTCCTGCGAGGAGCCGGCGGCAGCGCGCTGATCAACCTGTACGGTTCCGAGCAGATCACGCTCGACGTCCTGACGAT
>JAPOLP010000514.1 GCA_029977045.1 Planctomycetota bacterium | reverse complement strand
GCATCCGACGGGGGATACTCTTCCCACGTCGCCGCGCTGTAGTACGCGCACAACGCGACCAGTACGACGATCGACGCATTATTCGCCAGCCAGTGCCCGACGACTCTACTGCTCATCATTCTCTCGGGAGTCTGTAATCGCCAATTGACCGACCGCCACATCCCACTCCGAAAGCTGGTAGCAGCACGGCGCAAGCCGTCCGGTTTCGCGGCGTAACTCACCGGAACACGCAGATTGACGAACCCGGCCCCCAGGCTCAATCCACCTCTGGCTTGCTGTCGGCACACCCCAATTCCAGCGTTTTCACAGAACCCGATTGATTTGCAGGTTTTTCCTGCTGTAACGATTTTTCTGTTGAAGTGACCGTGCACAACAAGTTCACTTGTCCCTTTCTATTCGTGCTTCTTGATGTAATCGCCTGCCGTCTTGATTCACCTGATTACTGATCATGGATGACCTCGAAGCACTGAGTCCCTTCTGAACTGCTTATCCGGGAGAGTGAAAATGCTGCTGGCGAACTGGCTGAAGGTCTGGCATCGACAGGAACGCGATCGCCAACGGGACGGCGACCACGGGCGTCGTCTGGAACAGTCTCACCGTTGCCGCCGAAGAACTGTTGCTGATGCCGGGTCCGAATGACACCCCGCAGAACGAGATTATGGTAATGAACGCTGATGGCTCGAACCTGCGGTCCCTCACTGGGCATGACAAGTCGCTGGGCGGGGCCGGCTCACCCGACTGGTCTCCTGACGGCGAACTGATCGCGTTCGACATCTACTCCGGCGCCAGGACGGGCAATTACCTGATCAACGCAGACGGTTCCGGCCTGAAATATCTGGGCGCCGGCTGCATGCCAACGTTTGGAGCCGGCGGAGATCGGCTTGCATTCAGTTGGAGCGGCACCGGCATGGCACTCATGGACCTCGCCGGCGAGAACCGCGAAGTCCTGACACCCGATGGCTGGGGAGCACAGTTCTCACCCAACGGCAAATGGGTTTCCTACCAGAGCTACGGAAGAACGCCGACGACGCGATCAATCAACATCACGATCATTGACGTCGCGTCAAAGGAGAAACGCGTCATTCTCGAAGGCGACGAGGCAACACGTTACTCCAGCATCTACTGGAACATGGAGTGGTCGCCCGACAGCCAGCAGATCTGCTTCAAGGGTCGCATTGCCAACTCATCAGACCGATACGAAGTCGCAACCACGTCAATCGACGGCTCGTCCAAAGGCTTCCGCATCCTGACGAAAGAAACGACCGACACCGACTTCGGCTGGCATCCGGACGGATCGCGCATCCTGCTCGCAAAGACGTCGCCGAAACACCTCGGCGGCCCGCGGCTGCATGTCTGCGATCTGAAGACAGGTGAGATCACTCTGCTGGAAACACAGCCGCTCGACATGCCCAACCATTCCGGCGTGTGGTCCCCCAACGGCAAACAAATTGCCTTCGTCAGCCGCCGCAACCCGGAACCGGTCCCGTTCCAGCAGATTGCCGCGTCGGACAGGACTGCGTCGACTGGCTCTGCCACGCCAGAACTCCCGCCCGACCGTTAACCGCCACCGATAGCCGGGATGAAGTGGACTTCGTCCTGTGGTTGCACCTTCTGGTACAGGCCGAGGCTGCTGATGCGGCCATTGACCGAGACGCTCAAGCCGGGCCGGAGTTCGTCGTCCTGGCACAGTCGGTTCTTTACACCGGGAAACTGCTCGTCGAGCTTCGCGACCACGCTGCGAATATTTCCCGCCTCGACATCGACGGTTTCAACACCGCCCGCAAGTGTTTTCAGTTGAGGGGGCACGTAAACAATCGGCACCAGTGAGTCCTCCAAACGTGACTGCTCTTCCGCCGTGACTATTGGATGAGTACGGTAGCGAAACGCACGGGGCTCATCGCACCGTTCTAACCGAGATCGACAGCCGGAAGCTCTCCGGTCTCGGCGAACTGAGCCAGCTCGCCAAGAGCCGGTTCGGCGGCATCATAGAATCTGGTCAGCAGCTCTGTCGCGCCTTCCAGCTTCTCGGTGTTCGCCAGGTCTTCCAGTTGCTGCCCGAGTTCTACCGCCGGGGTGACTCCAAACATGCGCATGGCTGCCTTGACGGTATGCGCGGCTCGCCGCACCTCAAACCAGTCCCCGGCTTCGATCAGACCAGGAAGCCGGGCGAGCATTTCCGTCGACTCTTTGACGTACGAAGCAGCGATGCCCTGCAAGACACTCCGATCTCCGTTCATCTGCCTCAGCGGGCCTGACAGATCGATCGAGCAGGACGATATCTGGCTGCGTCGTTCACCCTGTCGGCTGACGTCGCCACTTCTTTCGCGATCGCCGTTCGCAGTGACTTCCTGCAATCCGGATCGCCCGGCTACTCGCGACAACACCGCAGACAATTCTGCCCGGCGAACAGGCTTTGTCACGTAATCGTCCATCCCCGCCGCCAGGCACTTCTCACGATCGCCCTGCAGGGCGTGAGCCGTCATGGCAATGATCGCCTGGTGCTGGCCCGTCCCTTCTTCATCCGCACGAATTCGAGCAGTCGCCTCAAACCCGTCCATCTCGGGCATCTGCACGTCCATCAGCACAACATCAAACTTACTCCCACGCAGTTGCCGCAAAGCCTCCTGCCCGTTCTCTGCGACAACGACCGAGTGCCCGCCGCCCTCAAGAATAGCCAGTGCGACCTTCTGGTTGGGAAGACTGTCTTCCACCAGCAGGATTCGCAGCGGAACGATGTTCGATCCTGCTTCTGGATCTGAACTCTCAACCGGTTTCCGTTCCGGGGCTCCCGAGAAAACCGGAGCCTCCCCGAAACCACTTCCTGCCAGGACACGCAGCATGGCTTCGTAGAGTTCTGACTGCTTCACCGGCTTGGTCAGCCATTCGCTGACAGCCAGTTGCCGAGATCGCTGGCGATCGCCTGGTTCGCTGCCCGACGTCAGAAAGATGACGGACACCGCTTTCAGGCGAGCATCCGCCCGTATCCGTTCGACGAACGTAAAGCCATCGACCTGCGGCATGTGGACATCGGACAGCACGAGTTCAAACGGCTTTACGTCGTCGACCGCATCCGCCAGAGCCTCCAGGCCAGCCTCTGCAGAATCCACCACAGTCGGCTGCATCTGCTTTGCCTGAGTGACCAGCTCAAGAATGTCTCGATTGGTTTGATTGTCGTCGACAATCAGTACCCGTCGCCCGCCCAGTGAAACGTACTCCGTCTGCTCCGCCGCATCCTCAAGGTCAGGCAGCGAGAACTTTGCGGTGAAGTGAAACGTACTGCCCTTGCCCGGTGTGCTGACCGCGCTGATCTCGCCATCCATCAACTCGACAAGCTGCCGACTGATGGCCAGGCCCAGACCAGTGCCCCCAAACACGCGCGTCGTCGACGCGTCAGCCTGCTCAAACGACTCGAAGAGCCGATCGATCTGATCCGGTTCGATACCGACTCCGGTATCGCGAACGAAGAACCGCAGTACGGTTTCAGGGTCGGCAGACTCCACTTCAACGCCGACCACCACTTCGCCCCGCTCCGTGAATTTAATCGCGTTGCCGGCGAGGTTCGTGATGATCTGCCGCAGCCGACCAGGGTCACCGATAACCGTCCTCGGCACGTCCGGATCGACATAGCAGGCCAGTTCCAGACCTTTCTGATCCGCCCGGACAGCCAGTGTCTTGAGCGTATCACCCACCGTGTCCTGCACGCAGAAGGGCACGGAGTCCAGTTCCAGACGACCGGCCTCAATCCGCGAAAAGTCGAGAATGTCATTGATCACGTCGAGCAGCGAGTCGGCGGACGTCATGACAGTGCGCAGGTGCTCGCGCTGTTCCGTCGTCAGTTCACTCTGCAGGACCACTTCCGTCAAACCGATGACCGCGTTCAGCGGCGTACGGATTTCATGGCTCATATTCGCGAGAAACTGGCTCTTGGCCCGATTGGCAGCCTGAGCCGCACGCGTCGCTTCCACCAGTTCGGCTTCGTGCTTCTTCCGCTCGGTAATGTCCACGCCGACGCCCAGAAAACCGACAATCTCGCCACCTTCCAGCTGAGGCGTGACGGTCAGGAGGACCAGTCGCCGCTCGCCGTCCTTGCGAATGAACGTCCACTCCTGCTCGTCATAGCCGCTCTCGACAGCCTTGATGACAAACGTCTCGAAGCCTGACACTGGCTGTCCGAGTTCCTCTTCCAGAGCAGCGGCACGCGCCGCAACTTCATCCGCGTCGTGCCAGATGACCGGAGTCTGCTTGCCGACAATCTCTTCGGCGCTGTAACCCAGCAATCGCTGAGCACCGGTGTTGAACACGGTCACTCGTCCGTCGTTGCCGGTTGCGATAACGGCCGCCCGGACACTCGCCCGCAGCACCAGTTCGAGCCGCGTCTTCACGCGGTCGAGTTCCGCGTTGCTGTACTGCAGAGCCGCCGTTCGCTCCGCAACTTCCTCTTCAAGGCCGGTGTTCAGCTCAAACAGCCGCTTTGCCATCGAATTGAACGATGTCGCGAGTCGCCCGAACTCGTCGTCGCGGTTGGATTCAACGTGCTGAAACAACTCGCCAGAAGCGAGGCCATCCACTGCCGACGTCAATTCCGAAATCGGGCGTGTGATTCGACGAGCAGTCAACACGGTCGCGATCAGCCCAAGAACGAGCAAGGCGACTCCTGACGTCATCAGCGCCCGTCGCAGCTCGGTCAACGGAACGTAGGCCTCATCGGTATCGATGGTCGCCATCAAGCCCCAGCTCGTTCCACCAGACTGAAACGGCAACGGCTGAAAGTGCATCAGGACCGGCACACCTTCAAAGTCGCTCAGATCGAAGCCAGTCATCCCATCAATCGCCGCCGCAAGATTGGGAGCTTCCTGAGCATCGAGAACAGTCCGACCGCTTCGCCTTGAACTCAACAGCAGACGAATGCTCTCTCCATCACGCCGTCCAAGAACGACTTCACCGGACGTTCCAAGCTCCTGCCCAAGTGACTCGCCAGCGAGAATGGCTCGCAGTCGATCGACGTCCAGTTCCGCCATC
>JAPOLP010001136.1 GCA_029977045.1 Planctomycetota bacterium | reverse complement strand
GGCGTTTCGTCGGCGACGACATCCCGCTCGCTGCTGACGCTGCTTGAGGTGACGGACTTCACCGAGGCGGCGTTTCTGCTCTCCGTGCTCGGCGAAGGCACGTTCGTCGACCTGCTGCGGTTTATCGAGGATCACGCACCCGACGACGTCACTGCCGACATCGTCCGCCGAGCCCGCAACGATGAAACCCGCCATGTCCACTTTGGACTGGCTCATGTCCGGCACGCGCTCGCTCACGACGCCACGCTGTACCCGCGTCTGGAGAACGCCGTCCGGCGACGTGCCGCCACGATGGCCGGGGCTGGCGGAGTTCCTGACGCGCTGCAGGACGGCCTGACAATTCTCGCCGCCGGCAGCACGTCACCAGCAGACGTTGCAAAGGGCCACAATGCCTTCCGCGACCTGCTCGACGAGATGCACGACAACCGCATGAAACGCCTCGAACACGCCGGTTTCACGCCTGACCAGGCTCGCACGCTGTCCGAACTGCACACGCCGAACTTCATGTAGGCACTTCGCCGGGGGACGATCCGATTAAGACTCACTGATTCGCTTTCAGGCCGTGTCGAATGGAGCGGTGGCCGACTTGCAGACTGAACGGCCAGTCGCGACATTCGCCTCGCTGCCTGCCTCTGTGGTAGAGACGCGATGCCTTGCTGGTTAGTTCCGACTTGATTGCATTCGCTCTGCCACCCTCCGGATTAACCCGCCAAACATTCAAGCCCCAGTCGAGGTTTCTCACGATGAAACTCTTTGCGCTCACGTTCCGTAAATCGATCGCCGTTGCTCTGATTGCAACCGGCGCGTTCACCTTTTCGACTTCTGCCCAGGCTGGTGACTGGCCAACATTTCGCGGGGCGGAGCGGACAGCCGTGGCTCCGGATACCGGGCTGCTGACGTCGTGGCCGGAAGGTGGCCCGAAGCTGCTGTGGGAAGCAAAGGGAACGGGACGCGGATATTCGAGCCTCGCGATTGCCGGCGACCGGATTTACACGCTCGGCGACCGGTCATCACTCGCGGGCGACGACAACAGTGAGTTCCTGCTGTGCTTCAGCCGGGAAGGCGGTTCGCCAATCTGGAAGCTGAAGACCGGCAGCCCGTGGGATCAGGGAGCCCCCGACTGGCAGGGATCACGCAGCACTCCGACAGTTGATGGCGACCGTGTCTACGTTCTGACTCCGCACGGTGACCTCGTTTGTGCCAGCACGGACGGTGTCGAAAAGTGGCGGAAGAACCTGAAGTCAGACTTCGGCGGCAATAAAGGTGACGGCTGGGGCTACGGCGAATCAGTCACGATCGATGGTGACCGGTTGATCTGCACGCCAGGCGGCGGGAAGAACACGATGGTGGCGCTGAATAAGCTGACCGGCGATTCTGTCTGGTCAACGGTTCGGGAAGGCGATCGCGGAGCCGGGCATGCGTCGATTGTCATCTCGGAAGTCGGCGGCACTCGCGTTTATGTGCAGACAACGGCCAGCGGTGCACTGGGTGTTCGAGCCGACGACGGCAAACTGCTTTGGAGCTACGAGATCGATCGCACAACGGCTGTCATCCCGACGCCGATCGTACGCGGCGATCTGGTCTTTTTCGCCGCTGGTTATGGTCGCGGCGGTGCGTTGCTGCGGCAGGTGGGCGGAGCCAATGGCGACGTAACGGTCGAAGAGGTCTACCCGGTCACTAACAAACTGGCGAACAAGCACGGTGGAATTGTGCTGGTCGGCGACCATCTCTATGGAGACACGGACGATCGCGGTACTCCATTCTGCGCGGAACTTATGACGGGCAAGGTCGTCTGGCAGTCGCGAGGCTCCGGAAAGCGTTCCGCAAACATTGTCGCCGCCGACGGCTACCTCTACATCCGGTACTCGGACTGCGCGCTGGTTCTGGTGAAGGCGACGCCCGACGGGTACGAGGAATCCGGGCTGCTGAAGATTCCGGGCAGCGATTCGCAGCCCAGCTGGTCGCACTCGGTGATCCTCGACGGAAAGCTCTATCTCCGTGAGGGCGACAATCTGCTGTGCTACGACCTGCGAGGCCAGGGCTGATCAGCGGCGCGAGTTCCAGGTTGCAG
>JAPOLP010000306.1 GCA_029977045.1 Planctomycetota bacterium | reverse complement strand
TTCGCTGAGCTGAATCGCGATCGCCTGCGAGTTCGCCGACGAGAGTTCCCACTGCTTCAGCAGCTCCTGCCGGGCTCGCGCGACGTCCTGTTCGGAAATCTCAGAAGCACCGACGCCTTCGGTTTCGTCAAGCAGTGATTCGAGCACGAGTTGCGGATCGTTGTCCTGATTGACCTGAGCGATGATCAGCATGATGCCCGGATCGTGCAGCGAGAACGGGCCTCCGAACACGAACGACGCTTTCTTCGTTTCGACAAGTGCCTTGTACAGACGCCCGGCGGGCTCCTGCGTCAGCATCGTGCCGAGCACGTCGACGGCGGCGAATTCCGGATGCGGTCCGGCGGGAACGTGATAGACGGCTCCGACTGCCGCGACATCACCAACGCGGCGCAGCGTCACGAAGCGTTCGCCGTCCTGAGCGGGTTCGACAGTGTAAGTCTTGTCGAGCTTGCGTTCCGGTCGCGGCAGAGCGCCGAAGTATTTCTCTGTCAGTTCAAGAGCCTGCTTCGTGTCGAACTTGCCGGAGATGACCAACATCGCGTTATCGGGCTGGTAGTAGCGCTGATAGAACCGCTTCAGGTTGTCGATCGGGACGCGTTCGATGTCGGCTCGGTTGCCGATCGTCGAGTTGCCGTAGTTGTGCCACAGGAACGCCGCGGACACCATCCGCTGCCAGAGCACGCGGACCGGGCTGTTCTCGCCCCGCTCGAACTCGTTCCGCACGACAGAGAACTCGCTCTGCAGGTCCTCGGCGGCGACCTTGCTGTTGATCATGCGGTCGGCTTCGAGCTTCAGTGCGAAGTCGAGGTTATCCTCGCTGGCGGGCAGCGTTTCGTAGTAGTTCGTGCGGTCGAGCCATGTCGTGCCGTTCAGCTCGGCTCCGCGATCCTTGAGCAGCTGCGGGATATCGCCGTGCGTCGGAGTCCCCTTGAAGAGCATGTGCTCCAGCAGGTGCGCCATCCCGGCTTCGCCATAACCCTCGTGCCGCGACCCGACAAAGTACGTTACGTTGACGGTAACGGTCGGCTTCGACGGATCGGGAAACAGCAGCACCTGCATCCCGTTGTCGAGCGAGTATTCGGTGATGCCCTCGACCGAGGTCACCTGCTTCAGTTCGGCCTGCAGCGGCGCGGAACTCGACAGCACAAAACCGAGTGCAAACGCGGCACTCACAGCAGACAGCATCCGTGACAGCATTCTTCAGCTCCTGATCGCAGCATCCATCCGGTGGGGCGGTCGGGACATCGTTCGTTCGACCGTGCAGAGTGCAGCACGATAGCGGGACCGGGAGCGAACCTGCCAGTGGCCGGACAGTTGTCTGCCCCGCAGCCCTTCTCTGAGCGGGAGCGTTAAACGCACAAGAACCCGGCGGTCGCGATGGACCGCCGGGTTCTTCACCACCTCTGTCGATTGCCGGGTCATCCAGATACCGGCGCACCGACTCCGAGGATTCTGCGTGCGAGTGGCTGCTGCCGTTCAGCGGGTAGCAGCGAGAGCGAATCAGAAGCCGTTCAGGACGGCCAGGGCCTTGAGGATGTTGGCACCGATCTGCAGGTTGAGATTGTCGTACTCCTTGCCTGTCAGGCCGATCAGCGTGTCGTCGCCTTCGCCACTGTTATAGAGGTCCGTTGACCCGTGGCCTTTCAGAATGTCGTCGCCGTCACCGCCGTAGATGCGATCGTTGCCGGCTCCACCGAAGATGGTGTCGTTGCCGTCACCGCCGATCAGCGTGTCGTTGTAGGCGCCGCCGACGATCTTGTCGTTACCGTCTCCGCCGTCGATGACGCTGAAGCCGTCGCGGCCTTCGATGATGTCGTCGCCGTCGCCACCGGACATGGTGTCGTCGCCGCTGTCGCCGTACATCGAGTCATCGCCGTCGCCGCCCTTCATGACGTCGTTGCCCGAGTGGCCTCGCATGTAGTCGTTGCCGGCACCGCCATCGAGCGAATCATCGCCGGCTCCGCCGTAGACCGAATCGTCGCCCTGGTTGCCATCGACGAGGTCCGCACCAGAGTTCCCGACAACGATGTCGTTACCAAAGCCACCGCTGATCGTGTCGTTGCCGCGGTCGCCAGTGATGTAGTCGTCGTCGAAACTGCCACTCAGGCTGTCATCGCCGATTCCACCACTGATGGTGTCGTTGCCGATTCCACCGTCAACGACATCATTGCCGCGGTCTCCGTAGAGTTCGTCGTTGCCGTCGCCGCCGTTGATCTGATCATCGCCTGAACCGCCGCTGATGGTGTCCTCGCCAGCGTCGCCATTCAGATAGTCATTCTGCGTGCCACCAGTGATTGCATCGTTGCCGTCGCCGCCGTTGAGTCGGATTCGCACGCGACCGGTATTGGCTCCGGCAGCCGTCAGAACGTCGTCGCCGGCTTCACCGTCGACTGCCAGGAGAACCGGATAAGCGTTGGCCAGTGACGTGATCGTGACCGTGTCGTTTCCGCCGCCAGTCAGAAGTCGGACTTCAGCAACCGCGTTGCTGACGATGACCGAGGCATTGCCGGACGACACGCGGACCTGATTGCTGGCTTCGTCGACCGTGTAGGTTTCCGCCGAGTCACTTCCCTGGATGATGAGACGATTGACGCCGCGCGAGTCGACGATGACATCGTCCCCGTTATTTGCTCCATCCCAGAGAATGTCGTTGACGCCAGTTCCGCCATCGAGAACGTCATTGGCCCCCTGGCCAGACAGAGTGTCATCGCCATTGCCGCCGTTAAGCGTGTCTTTGCCATCTCCGCCCGTCAGCAGGTCGTTGCCGTCGTTGCCGGTCAGGCTGTCATTGCCGGCTCCACCATCGAGAGTGTCATCGCCTGATGCTCCCACGAGGGTGTCGTTTCCGTCACCGCCCAGCAGCGTGTCTCCAGTGTCCACGATGAGCGTTGTTGACGGTGTCGAGCCTCCCCCCGCTGTTGCAGGGCTGAAAGCAAATGTGGCGATCTGTGTCGACCATGAATTGCCAGTTCCGTACTGTCCAGTGAACCAGAACGTTGAACCATTAACAGGGTCGACGGTCAAAGACTGGTAGTCCCCCCAGCGATCCGTGCCGAGCTGGGAAGTGGTTCCGTCAATGATTGTGTACTCGCCCTGGGTCATCTGCCCGAGAGGATCACCTGCGCGGCGGCCCGTATAACGCAGGCCCGGAAACACGGTGCTGCTGCTGATGCTGTAGGCCAGCGCGATGTTGCCGGCGGCATCCATCTCGATGGCACCCATCCAGCGGTTTTCTGCATCCGGAGCCCAGTCTCCTTCCTGATACAGGGTCCAGGAACCGCCGCCAGTGCGACGCAGTTCGAACCACCGAATTCCGGCGTGATCCGTGCCGTCAACGTCGGTGACAAAATTGCCAACAATCGACTCGTGCGTCCCGAAGTTACGATACGACGATTGCCACATCACCACTTCACGCAGTGGGTCCAGTTCCTGCGTCGTTCCCGGCTGAGGAATCGCGTTGAACGCGAACAATCCGTTGAGGTCTGAATCGAACTCCGACACGGGAATTGACGCGATGAGCTGGAAACTGGAATTCGCGGCATTGTCGAGGTCGGTCGTGTAGCCCCACAGTTCCACGAAGTCCCGGGTTGGATCGTTGCTGCCGACGTTGTGAGCTTCGTCGTCACGATGCCGCAGGAAGTAGGCTTCGTTACCAGCTGCCGGTGTTGCGCTGCCGTCAAAGTCGACAGGCGTCAGAGCCTGGAAGCCGAACCCGGCAAGGGCCGGAGCAAACACTCGTTGCTCTGCGCGAGCTGGCTGTCCCAGCAGCATGTTTGTCCGGTCGAGCACGTAGACCGCCGGTTCCGGTCCGCCAGCACCGAACTCATTTGTTGTGACGTAATAGCCGTCCGGCCACACGGACACCTTGGGGTAATCCGGGAAATTGGGAGCCGCGAAGTTGTAGTAGTACCAGTCGGCCGGGTTCGACGACGGCGTTGACGTTGTCGAGATATAGACATTGACTGTGTTTTCACCACCGCTGACGGTGAACTCCGCCAGCAGCCAGCGGTCTGCCAGCTCGTCGTATAGAACCACCGGATCGCCGTCGCCGACCACACCGATCGATCCAGCCGGTGCGAGCGAGGAGAGGTTGAACGGTCCATCCGCGATCGAGCCGTCACTCTTGTTAAAGATCGTGACCAGCGTCCCGTTAATGTCGTTCCTCGCCTGAACATAGTGGTTCAGGCCAACGTCACCGTTGGTGTCAGGCGGAGCGAGAGGAGCATTGCCGGCTCCCGCGAAATTCAAGCTCGTCGTCCCGAACAACGAATCGACATCGTCATCGAAAATCTGAATTTCGGCCTGGCTGTCGAGAACTCCAACACTTCCCGACTGCACGGTCAGATTCAGAAAGAACGACTCGTCAGGTTCGCCAGCGTCGTCACCGTTGACTGTCAGTGTGATCGTCTGCGACGTCACGCCTGGAAGAAACGTCAGCGTACCGCTCGCGAAATCGTAGTCACCATCAACGACGGTCGCGGTTCCGTCGGCGGTCGAGTACGCCACAACGACGGGCTGCTCTGTCGCATTTGTCAGCGAAACGGTCAGCGTGACCAGCGTTGTCGTTCCGGCGTCGCCTTCTGTTCCAACCACGGCGTCATTGATGGCCAGGGCGGGAGTCACACTCTGCAGGAGGTCATCCCCGGCGTCGCCATCAAGCAGGTCCGTTCCGAGGCCACCGATCAGCGTGTCATTACCGGAATTGCCTCGAAGCGTGTCATCGCCAAGGCCGCCATCGAGAACATCATGCCCGCCGCCGCCATACAGGATGTCGACGCCGTCGTTCCCTGACACCGTGTCGTTTCCGCCGCCCCCGTACACGAGGTCGTCATCTGCGGCCCCCGACACGACATCGTCACCATCGCCGCCGTCCAGCGTATCGTTGCCTTCGTCGCCGGTGATAACGTCATTCCCAGAGTCGCCCGAAACCGAATCGTCACCGGTTCCTGCGACGATCGAATCGTCGTCGGCGCCACCGAAGATCGTGTCGTCACCGACATCCCCGGTGATCGTGTCGTTGCCCGAGCTGCCGGAGATGCTGTCGTTGCCCGTTCCGCCATCAATGACGTCGGCGCCCTGGCCACCGTTGACTGAGTCGTCACCCGCCGCAGCAAGGATCGAATCGTTTCCGTTTCCGCCATTGAGCGTGTCGTTGCCTGTGTCGCCTTCGAGTGTGTCGGCCCCGTCGCCGCCGAGGATCGAGTCGTCACCGGCGAGTCCCAGCAGGATGTCGTTGCCGTCTCCCCCATCAAGAGTATCGTTGCCCGCGTTTCCAATGAGGGTGTCGTGCCCGTCGCCGCCAGCCAGTGATTCGGCGAACGCGTCGCTGCCCGTGATGACATCGTCGCCGTTTCCTGTGTCGACAGTGATCGTCGTCAGGACCGGGAATGCCGTTGTTGTCAGGGCAGAGACGTCGATCGAGTTGTCCTGATCGCCGCCCAGGAAGTGCAGGCCGGTCAGCGTGTCGGCGTTCAGCAGCGGGACGCTGGGGGCAGGCACCCCGTTCTCCAGGATCTCGATGTTGTCCGTCGTCGTGTTTCGCTGAACGGTGATGTCGTTGATCGAGTCAACGAACACAGTCAGCTCCGTGCCGATGGCGATGCCCGTCACGGTCAGCAGCGTTCGCTTCTCCAGATGCTCGGACTGGAGACGCCGGCGTGAGTTCACAGGGCGACGTTTGGTGGAGGAAGCTCGATTACGAATACTCTTCAGCCACGATGCGAGATACACGGGAGGACTCCTCGAAGTCAGAACCAGATGGTGGTGGTGGGTTGGAAGTGCTTCTTCCCGACGCCGCCTGCCCTCCCGTGGCCGGCCTGCTGTCAGAAACGCTGGCCAGGATTTCCCAGCCGGCTGAAGCAGCATTCTTTCCACACATAGCCTGCGCTATCTTTTGTGACAGGCCGGAATTTTGTGACAAATTCGAAGAAGTACCGGGCTCGATCGAGCCCGTAGCCGTCACAGGTCCGTCAGGCATTACAGACGGACCACAAAAGCAGGCCGGATTGGCAAGTCGCCGCGCTGGCAGGCGGCTTTGCGAGCTATGCGGCACGGTCGCAACCGTCGCACAGTGACTTAGTTCGTGCTCCACTATGCCGAGCTATGCGGAAGTCCCTCACGGAGTCCTGAGGACGTGGGGCTCAGCGTATCCTCAGCCATGGTTCCCCACTCTGAACTTCACTCTCCCGCTTGCGGGAGAGTCGCGGTCTCAGCCGCGGAGAGGGCCGGCACTGAACGCAAGAGTCGTTCCACGATTGCTGCCCGTGAAATGCTTCCTCTGGCTCGTTCGTCTGAGCTGCCAGCCACACGCGGAGATTTGCAGTCCCATCCCCGCAGCTGAGACCGCGACTTCCCAAGGGGCGGGTCAATACGATGGCGAGGTCAAGCAACCTGCGTCTGGCCAGCGAGCTGAACGAGCAGCAGTTCGAGCTGGGCGCGTTCGGAGATTCGGCTGCCGCCTTTCAGTGACGTGTCGGCGGTCAGCAGCCAGTTCGAGATCTGCTCGGCTCGCGGACGACCGATGCGGCGCAGATAGGCGCTCGCGGGGTCGACTTCGTGCGGAAACGCTCCGGCCTGTTTCAGGGCGGCCTTGAGATTGATGCCCTGCCGGGACAGCTCCGTCGCGACGGTCAGCTTGCGGAAGACGTAACTGATGCCGCCGAGAATCCGGTACGGTGACTCGCCGGTGTTGAGGAGCTTGTCGAGCGCCGTCAAAGCGTCGCC
>JAPOLP010000888.1 GCA_029977045.1 Planctomycetota bacterium | reverse complement strand
CGATTGGTTCGGTCACGATCGAAGACGACGTCCTGATCGCCTCGAACGTCTCGATCATGAACGGCAGCTCGCAGCACGGCATCGAGCGGCTCGACATTCCGATCCGCGATCAGCCGGGCGAGTTCGTCCCGGTGACGATTGGCGAAGGCTCCTGGATCGGCGAACGAGCGACCGTTGCCGCCGACATCGGAAAGCACTGCGTGATCGGTGCCGGGGCCGTCGTCACAAAACCGATCCCGGACTACGCGATCGCCCTCGGTGTTCCCGCCCGAGTTGTGCGGTTTCGCAACGAGGAAGTTGCCAGCAACGGCACGCCCGACGGGATCGCCGAGCACCTCGCCGAGGCGGAATCTCTTGTCAATTCGCTCTCGACCGAGCGCTAAGCACGACCGCGCCAGAGTGAACTCCGTGTCGCCTCGCGGAAGGTGACACAACTCCGCCGCGAACTGCCGGCAATGTGCGGACGACCTGCCGATCCCCAGTCCCGGCCAGCGAACGCCACCTATGTTCCAGAAGGGCGGATTCAGTACGGACACCGTCCCCAAGTAGCGGTACGGCGCGAGCCGTCCGGTCGAGCGTCCCTGTCGCGGCGAGATTGAAACACTACACCGGGCGGCTCGCGCCGCTCCGCTACCTGCGAACTCCATCTTCCTCAAAGGCCATCGCTGATGTGCGGCATTGCCGGGATCGTTTATCGCCACGCTGACCGACCGGTCGATCGCGACGTGCTCGCGTCGATGGCCGAGGCGATCGCGCATCGCGGCCCGGATGCCGAGGGCTTTTTCGTCGACCGGAATGTCGGGCTCGCTCACCGGCGTCTGTCGATCATCGACCTCGAAGGCGGCCGGCAGCCGATCAGCAATGAAGACGGTCGAGTGCAGATCGTCTTCAACGGCGAGATCTACAACTTCCGCGAACTTCGCCACGATCTCGAAGCCCGCGGGCACCGGTTCCGAACAACGTCGGATACCGAAGTCATCGTCCATGCGTACGAGGAATTCGGCGACGCCTGCGTCCAACGCCTGCGCGGCATGTTTGCCTTTGCAATCTGGGATGCCAGTCAGCGTCGAGTGCTGCTCGCGCGGGATCGAGTTGGCATCAAGCCGCTGTTCGTCTCGTTGGACGGCGAACGGCTGCTGTTCGGCTCGGAACTCAAGCCGCTGCTCGCGCACGGAGACGTCGAGCGAAACGTTGATCCTGCGGCGATCGACGACTTCTTCAACTACGGAGTGATTCCTGGTTCGCGGGCGATCTTCCGTGGCGTCGAGAAGCTGCTGCCGGCGCACACGCTGAGCATCGACCTCGATACCTGGCAGGTCACGCGGCGTCGCTACTGGCAGTTGCAGTTCGCGCCGGACGATTCGCTCTCGTGCGAGGATTGGCAGGCAGCGCTGCTCGACAAGCTGCGCGAGGCCGTGCGGGTTCACCTGGTGGCCGATGTCGCCGTCGGATCGTTCCTCAGTGGCGGTATGGATTCGAGTGTCGTGACGGGCCTCGCAAGTGCCGCGCTGCCGACGCCGATTCAGACCTTTTCGATCGGCTTCCGCGAAGCCCGGTTCAGCGAACTCGAAGCCGCGCGAGAGATCGCCGCGCACTTCGGCACCGAACACACCGAGCAGATCGTCGAAGCCGACGCCGCGTCGCTGCTACCGTCACTGGCACAGTTTTACGACGAACCGTTTGCCGACTCGTCCGCGCTGCCGACGTTTCTTGTTTCGCAGCTTGCCGCTCGCGACGTCAAAGTCGTTCTGTCAGGCGACGGCGGCGACGAGGCACTCGGGGGTTACTCGCGATACGCACACGATCTCAAAGAAGCATCGATCAGACGGCTCATCCCAAGCTGGCTCCGGCGTCCGTGGCTGGCTGCGACGGCAAGCGTCTGGCCCAAAGCCGACTGGTTGCCACGTCCGCTGCGACTGAAGACCGCGCTGACGAATCTCTCACTGTCCGATGCCGACGCGTATGCGAACACGCTCTCGCTGTGCCGACAGCCGCTGCGTTCCAGACTGCTCAACGCAGAGCTTCGAGAACAACTCGTCAGCCGTCGCGGCTCGCTGATTGCGGCGAACGGATACCGCTCGGCGGCGACCGACGATCCACTCTCGGGGATGATCGCTGCCGACATGGCGACACTGCTGCCCGACGACTATCTGGTCAAAGTCGACCGCGCCAGCATGGCCTGCGGTCTCGAAGTCCGGCCACCGATGCTTGATCACGAGTTCCTGGAACTCTGCGCCCGCATCCCGTCGAAATGGAAGATCCATAACGGCGAAACGAAGTGGCTGCTGCGCGAGACAGCAAAGAGTCTGCTGCCCGAATCGATCCTCAAACGCCCCAAGCAGGGATTCGAGATTCCCGTCGACGCCTGGCTCCGCGGCCCGCTGCAGGAGATGTTCCGCGAGACGGTCCTCGGCAGTTCGTCGCCGGTCAGCAGTTTTGTCGATCAGCGGGTCGCGACTCGCCTTTACGAATCACATCTGCGAGGTACCGGCGGCCACGGCAGCACGCTGTGGAGCCTGCTGTCCCTGGCCGTCTGGGCCGACCGTTATCTGACGCAGTCCGGGTGGCCGGGGCTGGAGCGGGGCACGAGCGAAGCCCCGGTCCGAACCGAAACATCGCAGCCGGTGCTTCCTTCGCAGGCTCAGTCCAGCCCCGGCCCCCCGTTCCATCAGTCATCTCTCACCGAGGAATCAGAATCCGTCCATGCCGCGTCGAACTGAGACATCATCGAAGCCGACCGTCTGCCAGGTGCTGCACAGTCTGGATATCGGCGGAGCGGAAGTGCTCGCCGCCGGGCTGGCTCGTGCGCTGAGCGACCGGTTTCGATTTGTGTTCGCGTGCCTCGACGATGTGGGAACGCTTGGCGATCAGCTGCGCGACGACGGTTTCACCGTCGAGCTGATTGGACGGTCGGAGGGCATCGACTGGCGCTGTGGTCGGCGGCTCGGAGCGTTTGTCAAAGCTCAGCAGGTCGACGTGCTGCACGCTCACCAGTACACGCCGTTCTTCCAGTCGCTGGTGGGCCGCCTGTCGCGCTGGCGAACGCCGATCGTGTTTACGGAGCATGGCCGGCACTTCCCGGATTCCCGCAGCGCAAAACGAGTCGCCGTCAACCGCCTGCTGATGCGACGCCGAGACCGGGTCATCGGAGTCGGAGCTTCTGTCCGCCGGGCTCT
>JAPOLP010000080.1 GCA_029977045.1 Planctomycetota bacterium | reverse complement strand
CTGACGTCGGCGTTCCTGGCTCTCAAGCTGCTGCTGGGCGACACGTTCACGCACGAGGTTCACGACTTCGATCAGATTCTCAACGTGGTCGCAGCGGGTGATGCCGACGCGGGGCTGATCATCCACGAAGGGCAGCTCACGTATCAGAACCAGGGACTGAGTCTGATCGTCGACCTTGGCAAGTGGTGGTATGAGGAAACCGACGGCCTGCCGTTGCCGCTGGGAGCCAACGCAATCCGCAAGGACCTGGGCCGCGAGGTCATGGAAGAGGTCACCGCGATTCTCAAACAGAGCATCCAGTACGGACTCGATCACCGCGAGGACGCCCTGACGCACGCTTTGCAGTACGGACGCGATCTCGACCGAGCGAAGGCAGACGAGTTCGTCGGCATGTACGTCAACGACTGGACGCTCGATTTCGGCGAAAAAGGCCGTCAGGCTGTCCAACTGCTGCTGCAACGCGGCTACGTCGCTGGAATCATCCCGAATCCGGTCGACGTCGAATTCATCGGCTAAATCCGAAACGACGCGTAGGGTGCGTGTAACGCACCAAACCAAATACTGAAGGACTGGTGCGTTACACGCACCCTACGACGTACAGCCGCCCCAGGCGGATGATTCAACAGAAAGTACCTCGCTATGACGACCTCAGCCGATTACCTGCAATCCATGTTCGGACTTGATGGCCAGACGGCGGTCGTCATTGGCGGAACCGGCGTGCTCGGCGGGGCGTTCTGCGAGGCTCTCGGCGGAGCGGGGGCACACGTCGTCGTTGTCGGACGGACGCTGAAGACCGACGAGGCGACCGGTGACACGATTGTTGACCGGATCAATGCCGGGCCGGGATCGGCGGAGTTCTTCAAGGCGGACAGCACCAGCTGCGAGGATCTCGAAGCGATCGTCGCACATCTCAAGGAGCAGGGACGCGAGTGCAACGTGCTGATCAATGGGGCTGGAGTGAACTCGGCGACGCCGTTCTTCGACATCGCTGACGAAGAGTGGGAGCGGATCGTCAACATCAACCTGCGGGGCGTCCGGCTGGCCTGCCAGATCTTCGGCAAGGATATGGTCGAACGCGGCACGCAGGGCTCGATCATCAACATCGCCTCACTGAGCGGCATGACCGCGCTGTCCCGCGTCTTCACTTACTCGGCGACGAAGGCTGCAGTCATCAACCTCACGCAGAATCTTGCTCGCGAGTTCGCTCAGTACGGCATTCGAGTTAACGCGTTGTCGCCTGGTTTCTTCCCGGCCGAGCAGAACCGCAAGGTCCTTACACCGGACCGCGTCGAAAGCATCCGCCGTCACACACCGACCAGCCGTGAGCAGGGCGACGATCCCCGGAGCCCGTTTGGCGTGCCGAGCGAACTGGCCGGGGCGATTCTGTTGATGGCGTCGTCGAACGCCGGCAGTTTCCTGACTGGCGAAAACATCGTCGTCGATGGCGGCTTCACCGCGATGACGATCTGACCCTCGCAAACTCATGACTGACGAACGTCCTGTCGCCATAGAGGCTCGCGGCCTCTGCAAGCAGTATCGCGTTTACCGGAAACGCGAAGGGCTGATAGCGTCGATCAAGGGCCTCTTCAACCGCCAGTACGAGCCCGTCGAAGCGGTCCGTTCGGTCAGCTTCCAGATTCGCCAGGGCGAGATGGTTGCCTTTCTTGGTCCGAACGGTGCCGGCAAAACGACGACACTGAAGCTGCTCTCGGGGCTGATCTACCCGACGTCTGGCGAAGCGTCGGTACTCGGTTACGTTCCCTGGCAACGTGAGAACGCGTATCGGCGACGGTTCTCGCTGGTGATGGGGCAGAAGAATCAGCTCTGGTGGGACCTGCCCGCTCAGGAGTCGTTCCGGCTACACAAAGAGATTTACCGGATCGAAGCAGCTGACTTCGACGCGCGGCTCGACGAACTGACGTCGCTGCTCGAAGTCAAAAAACTTGTCGGTCAGCCGGTCCGCGAGCTGTCGCTCGGCGAGCGAATGCGAATGGAGTTGATCGCCGCTCTGCTGCACCGGCCTGACGTTCTTCTGCTCGACGAGCCGACGATCGGACTCGACGTTGTGTCGCAGCGCAAGGTGCAGGAGTTCCTGAAGCACTATCAGCGCGAGCAGGGTATCACCGTCATCCTGACCAGCCACTACATGAAAGATGTCGAGGCGCTCTGCAAACGGGCTCTGATCATCAACGAGGGCGAACTCAAGCACGACGGACCGCTGGAAGAAATCGTCGACCAGTTCAGCCAGCACAAGATCATCGAGCTGCAGTTTGCCGGCACCGAGATTCCCGGCGGGCTCGATCAGTTCGGCCGCGTGTTCGATGCCCGAGGACCAAGGGCGAAGCTCGAAGTCGACCGCACGCGGATTCCGGAAATCCTGACGGCGGTCCTGTCGCGGTATCAGATCGAAGATGTCAGCGTACAGGAACGCCCGCTCGAAGAAGTCATCGCCGAACTGTTCGCCAGCCATCGCGAGAAGTGACCAAAGTCGTTGATCGCTCCGCGATCGAAACGTTACGTCAGATATATTTCAGGCGATCCAGTTTGGGTGAAGCGATCAAGGGCGGAACGCCCCTTGAAATTTACTGAGCAAGGCGTTTCGATCGCGGAGCGATCAACGACTTTCTGCCTGCCTCAGAAACAAGACAGCGAGACATCCATGAGACGCCTCATCATTGGCTGCGGATATCTGGGCCGCCGAGTGGCTCAGCGATGGCTCGACGCTGGCGACGATGTCTGTGCGTTGACCCGGTCAGAAGCGAACGCAGCAGCTTTCCGTGAACTGGGCATCGAGTCGCTGATCGGAGACGTCACGCAAGCCGACTCGCTGAACACGCTGCCCGAGTGCGACACGGTTCTACACGCCGTCGGTTTCGACCGATCGGCAACACCGTCGAAACGCGAGGTTTACGTTGACGGTCTGCGAAACGTGCTCGACCTGGTAGCAGGCCGCTGCGGACGGTTTCTGCACATCTCCAGCACGAGCGTGTACGGCCAGGAAGACGGGGAACTGGTTGACGAGGACTCACCCTGCGAACCACAGCACGAGAGCGGACAGATTTGCCTCGACGCGGAGCGACTCGTTTCCGAGGCAGCCGCACGCTGTGATCTTCCCGCTGCGACGATCCTCCGCCTCTCAGGCATTTACGGACCACAGCGACTGCTCGCCCGCATTGAGGCGATTCACGAGAAACAGCCATTGCCCGGGAATCCCGACGCCTGGCTGAATCTGATTCACGTCGACGATGCGGCAGCGGCCGTTGTCGCGGCGGCTGACTCGGCACCCGGGCAGGTCGGCCTGCTTCTGGTCAGCGACGATCAGCCGATTCGCCGAAGAACGTACTACGAAACGCTGGCCCGGTTGCTGAATGTCGACGAGGTGCGTTTCGACGAAGACGCGCCGGCTCGCCACACTCGCGGACGCGGCAAACGCTGCTGCAATCGTCGACTGCGAGAGCAGCCTGGTCTGACGCTGCAGTATCCGACAATCGAGACGGGGTTGCCCCAAGCTCTCGCTTGACACAAAGCCGCGTGACCGTCGATCAGTCCAGCGTTTCGCCGGCTCGGTGTTTCAGGAAGGACTTGAAGCCGAGCTTTGCGGCTCCAGTGGAGTCGATCAGGCCGGCGTTCGGAAATTCATGCGACGCCGCGTCGGTCAGATGGCTCCAGTAGATGCCGACGACGGACTGCTTGGCCATCAACATTGGCACGTAACCGTCGATCCATTCGGCCTGAGCTGCGCCGCTCCAGGGTTCCTTCCAGCCGTTGGTATCGACGTCGACCTGCTTGCGGCAGTTGGCGTTTGCGTCGCTGCTCGATGGAAAGGCCAGTGTCAGGTGGAGCGGAACTTCGAGCATACTCCATTGGTCAATCAGCCGTGAAAAGTCGAGCAGGTCGCGCGGCGCACCGCCTCGCTGCTGATAGCCGACGGCGATTTCCAGGTTCACTCCGCTGAGACCAATGCCGCAACGGAGCAGCGCATCGACAAACTGCATTGGCGACAGCCGATGATCGCCAGCGGACTGATACGTACCCCACGGATCCTCGATCCGCATCAGCAGTTGAGCTTCCTCGTCACGCTGCCGGGCCACTTCCAGCGTTTTGGCCACCAGCGTCAGGCGTTCTTCTTCGTTGAGTTTGAACGCGCCGCCGGTGTTGACTCGCGAGGACACTTCCCAGAAACGAATCCGTCCCGAGTAGCGTGAGATCGCCGTTTCGACGAAGTCGCAGAGGAAACTCTGCAGGTTGAAGAAATCGTGGCCCCATTGTTCGAGCCACTTCGGCAGGCCGTTCGGTGAGAAGTCGAGCAGCGGGCCGGCTTTCATCAGCAGGCGGCGCTCGGAGCACCAGTCGACGAGCCGGTCGAAATCGTCCCAGTCGTATTCGCCTTCCTGCTTCTCGACGCTGGTCCATTCGATCGGGATCGCTGCCGCGTTGAAGGCATCGCAGAACGTGTCTCCAAGCTGCTGCACCGTCTGTTCGCAGTTAACGTTGCAGCCGAACGAAACAGGAAGCTGCGGCGTTCTTTTGAGCCGCACTCGCAGCCGCTGCTCGACGTACGAACGAGCAAGCGCGTCGGCGGCGGCACACGCTTTCGCAATCGCCTGATCGGCCAGGGCAGTCGCTCGGCTCAGGTCAGTTTTCTCAGACGTTGCCTTGGCAAATAAGAGGTGGGCTTCGCGATGCAGTTCCCGGAAGGTGTCCGGAATCGTCATCCCCAGAGCTTCCCAGCTCGCGAGCTGATTGCGGACCTGGCAGATCTTGCCTCGAGCCAGTTCGAGCGGCAGCAGGTAAGCATCTTCGTGTTCACGGAGCGTTGCCGTGCTGATGAGCGGTCGCCCAAGGCCTGGCACGGGGTAGCGGAAATGCACTTTGCCGCTGTCGGAGTTCATCCGGCGCAGTTCGATGGTGTCGCCATGCAGCTCGACGCGCGACGGGAACACGCGACCGTCGTAACCGCTGACGTAGATGCGGCGCACGTCGGACTCGGTCTCAAACAGTTCCGGGTTCGGAACTGTAAACCGCATAACGCCCATCCAGCCGTCCCCAGAGTTCTATATGAGACCGTACTGCCGGCGCTGACAGGCTTCCGAGGAACGCTTGCTGAAACAAACGCCGTCGACTGCAGGTGAAGGCAGATTCGATCCGAGAGATGATGAAAGTTGGCCCACGAGTCCGCATCGACCGGATCTGATCACGGTGTTGATGCGAACTGACTCAGTCTCTCATCCCTGAGGCTGCCAGCGTGTCTCCGTTCGCCATGCCTAGCGGCGATCTGGAGCTGACAGAAAAAGCAGCGAGGCCGACGCGAAGGCTCGTGAATGAGCGTTTCAGAATTCGCCGAACTCGGTTGCCCGCTTGAGTTTTCGGCCACAAAGGCCGGTCAAGACGGGCGAGTCTACTGACGCTCGGGCAACTGTTCAACGATTGCGGGCAGGACTAAACTCGCCGCCCCGGTTCCGCTGACGGTCGTTCGGAACCGGCAATTTCCGTCAGGTTTGAGGCATTCGATACTGTCATGGCCAGCGAGTTGATCACCAGTTCCATTCCCGGCATGACTCCGCGACAAGGCAAAGTGCGGGACATCTACGATTTCGGGGACCGGTTGCTGTTCGTCGCGTCCGACCGAATCAGCGCGTTCGACTGGGTTCTGCCGAACGGAATCCCGGACAAGGGCCGCGTTCTGACTCAGGTCAGCCGGTTCTGGTTTGACAGGCTGGACGTCCGGAATCATGTGCTGAGCCTCGACCCGGCGGACCTCGATCTGCCGGCCGAAACCGACGTCGAATCACTGCGTGGCCGCAGCATGGTCGTCCGTAAAACCGAGGTCGTGCCGATCGAGTGCGTCGTGCGCGGCTACCTGGCAGGTTCGGGCTGGAAGGAATACCAGCAGTCGCGACCCGTCTGCGGAATCGGTCTGCCGGACGGCTTAATCCAGGCCGATCGACTGCCCGAGCCGATCTTCACTCCGGCGACGAAGGCCGAAT
The DNA here is from genome assembly GCA_029977045.1 of Planctomycetota bacterium. Lineage (GTDB taxonomy): Bacteria > Planctomycetota > Planctomycetia > Planctomycetales > Planctomycetaceae > JAPOLP01. The sequence goes on along the minus strand of JAPOLP010000080.1, from coordinate 6,631 downwards.
CGGGGCACGATGAGAACATCTCGTTCGACGAGACCTGCTCGCTGATCGGCAGCGAACTGGCCGGCAAGTTGCGGGATCTGAGCCTCTCGATCTACTCGTCGGCTTCGGATTACGCGCGCGAACGCGGCATCATCCTGGCGGACACGAAGTTCGAGTTTGGACTGCTCGACGGCGAAGTCATTCTGATCGACGAAGTGTTGACTCCGGATAGCTCGCGCTACTGGCCTGCCGACCGCTACGAGCCTGGTCGCAGCCCGTTTTCCTATGACAAACAGTTCGTCAGAGACTGGCTGGAGTCGACCGACTGGGACAAAAACAGTCCCCCGCCGCAAATGCCTGGCGAAATCATCGAGAAGACTCGGGAAAAGTACGTCGAAGCGTACGAAGTTCTGACTGGCCAACGGTTTGAGTGGTAAAGCCGGCATTCTGATGCATCCCGCAGAGTTCCGCGCAGGCGTGAGATTTCGCTGACCGGGCGATTCGGCAGAACCTGTCTGGCACGACGTTCGATGGGGCGATACCGCAAAAACATGCTGCGATCGGGTGCTTCCTGTTGAGGGTGCGTTTCCGACCGCGTTAGAGTCTTTTGTCTCTCGGCGAAAAGTGGTTTTCCGGTCGAGGCGGCGGACTCCCAGGCGATCGAGTCCGCGGATCGAATTGTTCCAGAACAGTTTCGCCCGTCCCTGTCATTCGAGGTTGACTCATGATGGTTCGAATCCGACTGCTCAGCGTTGCGGCCCTTGCGGTGGCTCTGCTCGCAACCAGCTCTTCGTTTGCTGCAAAGAAAGCGGGAGCCATCACCAAGCTGACTCTCAATCCGGAAGCCCCGGTTGTCGAACTGTTTGCCGGGATGGAATCCGGTCAGCTTGAATCGAAGCTGATCATGAAGGACCAGTTCAACGGGAACCTGCTCATTGAAAACAAGACCGACGGCCCGCTGACCGTGCAGATGCCCGACTCGTTTGTCGGCGTCCATGTGCTGAACCAGTTTGGCGGCGGTGGCGGTGGCTTTGGCGGTGGTGGACTGGGCGGTGGCGGCCAGGGCGGCGGCGGCCAGGCTGCTGGTGGTGGAGCCGGCGGGGGCCTCGGTGGTGGCGGCCTCGGCGGCGGCGGAGCTGCTGGCGGTGGCGGCGGATTCTTCTCGATCCCACCAGAAAAGGTCGTTCGTCTGCCGTTCAACTCGGTCTGCCTGGAGCACGGCAAGCCAACGCCGCGTCCGCGGATGACCTACGAAATTCGCAAAGTCGACGAGTTCTCGCAGGACCCATTGCTCCGCGAACTGCTGGTCATGATTTCGACGGGGCGGGTCAGCCAGAAGGCCGGTCAGGCTGCTGCCTGGCATCTGGCCAACGGCAAGAGCTGGCGTGAGCTGGCCACGATTGCCGACAACCACGTCGGTCGACCGGATTCGCCACACTTCAGCTATGCTGATCTGCAGTCGGCCCAGGCTCTGCTGGCGAATGCCAAAGTTCGAGCTGAACAGCGGAAGGAACGAGAAGCCGCTGAGCCGAAGCGTGCCGAGCCGACTCCGATCCGTGACCGCACTGGCCGAGTGATCTCGCAGCGCTGAGTGTTGAACGATCCCGAAAACGAAAAAAGCTCTCGTCATCTGGCGGGAGCTTTTTTTGTAGGGCGGCGACGACAGCCAGTCGCAAATGTCGCGTAGACTTTCGGCGAATTACCGGCGACCGCTCCAATGTTGACTGTCGATCCAGGTCAGGTTGTGGCGGACCAGCGCGTCCAGTTCCGCTTCGGTATTTGTTGAGACGTCAAAGAAGCAGACGGCCATTTCGGCGTCGGACTCCTCACCCCAGCGGACCGTTTGCGGTGGCGAATGCGGATTCAGCGGATTGTGCGCTGAGTTGTCGAACACGACGTCGAACTCAATCTTCGTACCTGCTGGAAGCTTCAGTGGCTGTGAGTAGAAGTAGTAGCCCTGCCAGTTGAAGTCCCAGTCAGCGATCTCGATCAGCGGCTCGACGTGCCCGTCGGGCAACGTCGCGGTCGCTTGCAACTCGCGACCCAGAAAATGCGAGTGTGGCAGTACCGAGTGCAGCGTGACTTCGATCGGCAGCGTGTACTCGGCATGGTGACGGAAGCGGCGTTCGCCCGGCGGGATCGTCAGTTCCATGTTCGCGACGAAGAGTTCAGCGATGCGCCGCTTCGCAGTCTTCGGTGCGAAGAAGATGCCGACGCTCGCCTGATCAATCTCGTGCTTGCCGCTGGGGTGATAGTGCGTCTGAATGACGAAGTCTGAGCCCGCTTTGATCGGACGCCCGAAGCCGGTCGGCATTCGCTGCGGAAGAACTCCGACGGCCCAGCCGCCGAGTGTTCCGCCGCCAGAAAATCCCCAGCCTCCGAAACGCTGATATCCCGGTCCCGGCCAGGCGGCGTCGAGCTGCCTCGCGTTGCCAGCATCGTCATAGCGGAAGCTCGCGTGATGAACGACGCGAGCGTTGCCGGCCCGATACTCGATCGCCGAAACAAGCCGGTCCTCAGTCAGCCCGGTCGGCAGAACAAAGTACTGATAGATGTCCGGCCCGGCGGCGGGGATGCGGAACGGCTCGGGAAGTGTCAGAACAAGGTCCGGTTCACCGAGCTGCCAGCCATCGACAAATACCGGCGGTGTCGGAACTTCGGCAGGATCACCGAGCGGCATGCCCACATCGATCCAGTGTCCGAGGAGCTGAATCTCGCGTTCTGTCAGAAACTGCTCGTCGCGAAATCGACCGAATCCGCGCGTCGGTTTCCAGGGTGGCATGAGCTTCAGCTCTGCCATCACACGAATCTGCTCCGCGTGCCGCCGCACGTCGGCAAATGATTCGAGTGAAAACGGAGCGACAGCTCCTTCGCGATGGCACGTCGTGCAGTTTGCGAAAATGATCGGTGCGATTTCGCGAGCGAACGTGACGTCCGCGTTCTCGTCCGCCTGCCTGAGCGATTCGAGCCGGCAGCCGACCGGTTCTGTTCTGGCGAGCGTGACTGACTGTCCGGTCACAACTGCGGCGACGGCATCTCGCAGGTAGTACGAAACGGGCTGCTGCTTCTTCCGCCCGACTGACGGAAACTGATCGTCGATCGCCCCCGAATAAACAGTCTCGCCACGCGGAGTCAGCACGAACGCGTGCGGCGAGTGCGTCGCGGCGAGCCGTTCCCGCAATTCGCCCGTCGTGTCGAGCAGAACCGGAAAACCAACGTGGTACTCGTCCGAGTGCTGCAGTGCCTCGCGTCGAGAAACCGACCGCCAGCTGATCACCCCAAAGAACTCGACGTCTCGCTGTCGGCACTCGACCGCAAGCCGATTGAGACCAGGGATGGCGGCATTCGAGATTGGACACTGCGTTCCGAGAAACACGACGACAACTGCCCGGCAACCGTCCGACTGCCCCAGCCGGTGAAGTGTCCCGTCGAGAGCGACGCCCTTCAGCAGTGACGGCTCGACAGCGTTCGGCGCTTCTGTCACATGGGCAAACAGGTTCTCGTCCGGCAGCACACCGTCGTCTGATTGCTCGAATGCCGTCGGCACTGGCTCGGCAAACGAGACGAACTGTTCGGATGCCCGAGCGGCCCGGCTCGCCGCTTCAGCATCGTTCGCCTGGCCGGGTGAAATTGACGCGGGGACAGCTCGAAACGGGGCTGCTCGAAACAGCCACAGACCGGCGCACAGCACCGCGACGACTGCCACGCTTCCGAGGATTCGGTTGCCGCGAGATGCCCCGTGCCCTGCCATCAAAGTTCGTCCCTGAAAACCACCGTCCTGAAGTTCGCGATCCGCCGGGACACTACCAGCTTACGAAGCTCTCGCGAATACGAATGGCGTCAGCCTTGAACCGCATGCAGTACCCAGCCAAAGTCGCTGTTGCCCAGCTGTAGCCAGGTTTTTCCAAAACCTGGTCAGACGCAGAACGGCAATTGAAATGTCGAGGCGACGGCATCGCAGATTAAGCTCGACACAGCGGCCTCTTTCGCTCTGCCCGCACGATCCGTTTTCTGCGATTGTGACGGCAGCTGACTCTGTCATTTCTGCTGCGCCAGCTCCGGTTTCGGAGAAACCGGATTACAGTTGAGCCCACCGGCGACACTTCACAGGCAACACTGGCTCATGGAAATTACAAAACGATTGATTATCTGCAGGCTGACAGCAGCTCTTCTTCTCGCGAGTGTGCTGCCGCTTTCCGTGCGTGCGGCTGAGCCAGCCGGTCCGCCGCTGCCGCCGGCGCTTCAGGCGATCGTCAATGCTGCCTGCCTCGACTGTCACGGCAACGCTGTCGCGGAAGGGGGACTTAATCTGCAGGTCCTGTCGTTCGATCTGAGTGACCGGGCAATCCGCGACCGCTGGGCGCGAATCTTCGATCGCGTTGACCAGCGAGAGATGCCGCCGGAGTCGAACGATCTCTCCAGCGAGCAACGAACGCGCCTGACGAGCGGCCTCGCAGCGAAACTGCACGCGGCCGATCTCGCTGACGTCGAGCAGTTCGGACGCGGGCCGATGCGGCGGCTGAACCGTGACGAGTATCAGCAGAATCTGCGCGACATTCTGAAGTTGCCGCAACTCGACATCCGCGACCGGTTGCCCGACGACCGGGTCTCGCATCTGTTCAACAAGACCAGCGAGGCGCTCGACATCTCGCGTGTTCAACTGACCGCGTATCTCGATGCCGCTGAAGCCGCACTGCTGACAGCGATGGCCAGCGGCGTCGAACCGCCTCCCGCCACGAAGTATCGAGCAGTTGGCCGACGACTCTTCGCCGCGACATCAACGTTCGGCAATCGCGAGGCGATGTTCTTTGCCCGCGACTCGAAGGCGATTAGCAACGAGGAACTCGGGAAGTCACCGGACGATCCGGCCATCGAACTGGCCCTGTTCCGCTCCGCTCACTGGCCGTACTACGGATATCCCCAGGGCTTCGTAGCGAAGCTGCCGGGCGAGTACCGCGTCCGGTTTTCCGCGCGAGCCGTTCTGCAGACAAACGGCTACGAACTGAAGCCGGCGACGCGTCCGCTGCCGATGACGTTCCGGGCTCGCAAACCGTCCGGCCCTGATGTCTCGGGCGACGTGCGAGCAACCGGCGGCCTGATCGACATTCAACCCAAGCCAGAGGCTTACGAAACAACGATCTCGCTGAAGCCGACCGAGACGTTCGAGTACAGCCTGCTCGGCCTGCCAGTGCCGCTGGCAAGAAACGTCAACGGCGGCCCTCCGACGTATCGCTTTCCGCCGTTCCCGGAAGGCGGCCAGCCAGGCGTTGCGTTTCAATGGCTTGAGGTTGAAGGTCCGCTCTCGCCGAACACCTGGCCGCCGGAGTCGCACCGCATCCTGTTCGGCGATCTCCCGCTGCGAGCCACCACAGATGGCAGCGGCCTGCCAGTCGATGTCGTCTCGGAGAACCCGCACGAAGACGCCACTCGCCTGCTGCGGTTGTTCATCGCACGAGCTTCGCGAGAGCCCGTGTCCGATAACGTTATTCGAAAGTTCGAGTCGCTCGTCCAAACGCAACTCGACCGGAACGTCCCTTTCGCTGCCGCACTGCTGACAGGCTACAAGGCGTTTCTCTGCTCCAGCCACGTTCTTTATCTGCGTGAGCCCTTCGGCGATGACGCGTACTTTGCGATCGCCTCGCGACTCTCGCACTTTCTGACAAACTCGCATCCCGACGAACTGTTGCTCGAACTCGCTCGCGCCGGCCAACTCCGCGATCGAGCAACGCTGAAAACCGAAATCGACCGACTGGTCGCCGGTGATGGCTTCGACCGGTTCGTCACTAACTTCACCGGCTACTGGCTCAACCTCCGAAACATTCAGCGCGACGAACCCGACGTTCGACTGTATCCCGAGTACCGTTTCGACGCGTACCTGATCGAGTCGCTGGAGCGGGAAACGCGAGCCTACTTCACGGCGATGATTCGCGAAAACCTCCCGGTGACAACGCTGATCGACAGCGACTTCGTACTCGTCAACGATCGACTTGCCGAGCATTACGGCCTGCCAGCGATCAACGGTTCGGCCCTGCAGAAAGTCGCCCTGCCACCGGACAGCCCGTACGGCGGCCTGCTGACTCAGGGAGCGATTCTGAAGGTGACGGCCAACGGTACTTCAACATCGCCAGTTGTTCGCGGAGCGTGGGTGATGGAACGCCTGATCGGCGAACCGCCTCCGCCGCCACCGAAAGCTGTTCCCGCTGTCGAGCCGGACATTCGCGGAGCGAAGACTATTCGCGACTTGCTCGCTCTGCACACAAAAGACGAAGCCTGCGCCGCCTGCCACGCCCGCTTCGACCCCGTCGGCCTGGCCCTCGAAAACTTCGACATCTTTGGAGCCTGGCGAACTCGCTACCGCAGCCTTGCCGACGGAGAAATGGTCACTGGCATCGATCGCGCCGGCCACGACTTCGCCTACGCGACAGCTTCGACTGTCGACGCCAGCGGCCAGCTCTGCGACGGTCGCCAGTTTCAGAACATCGACGACCTGAAAACACTACTCGCTGGCAATCCGAGACAGCTCGCCCGCAACCTGCTGCACCAGTTCACAATTTACTCAACAGGAACGCCGGTCCGATTCTCAGATCGCGCCGGGATTGAACAGCTTCTCGATCAGTGCGGCAAAGACGGTTACCGAGTCCGCGATCTTCTG
>JAPOLP010000789.1 GCA_029977045.1 Planctomycetota bacterium | reverse complement strand
TGTTTCTGGTTGAGGTCGTCAGCCTGAGCTTCCAGCTTTGTTCGCCACTCGTCGACAGCTGCCTGCAGGTCTTCGATCTTCATCTTGTCGCGCTGAGCGTTGTCGCGGATTCGCAGTTCGGGAGACGGCACGTCGAACGGAAACCACGAGGCCTGCACCAGCAGCCGCAGCTTTGGATTGTGTTCGAGGCCCAACTCGGTGAAGTTCGTGATGCCTCGATCGGGGATGTCGACGTGAGCGGCCATTGTGAAGACATCGACCTCACCGCTTCGCAGTGCCGGCTTGGCTTTGTTCTTCGCGTCTTCCAGATCCCAGTGCTGATAAACACGCGAGCCGCAGATGCCCTGCGTACCGACCAGCTTGTGATCCTTGATCCCGGCAGCCTGGACGATCTTCTCGACATGAGCGGGCACGAACATGTGGAAACTGTGGCCGGTATAGAAGACGCGTTGACCGGCAGGCGGCGCGTTGGCGCCGTCCGCACTGACGGACCGATCGGCAGCGAGAAGGGCCAGGCCGCAGGTCAGCGCGACCAGCAACGTGAATCGCCAGCGCCGAAACGTGAACTCGCGCATCATCATTCTCCCGTGGTGAAGACGAGGGCCGGCAGGCCGTCTTTGTTGAACAGGTTCGCCCACGCCCGGTTCTGAGCCCACGCGTAACGCACATGCTTCGGCTGCGAAACTTTTGCTGCCGTGAGCACGACCGTGTCTCCGTCGATCGTCGCGTCGGCCCACTGCCAGTTGCCGTCCTCGCCCGCGATCGCGAAGCCCTGCAGGCGGTCGCTGTGAGCCACCGTCAGGCCCTTGCCCACATGGTCGAAGCTGACGATCACCTTGTTGCCGTTGACCGAGTGTGACCGGTACGTCGGACCGTACGCCTGCACGCCGGTTTTGTAGACCTGGCTCAAAGCGACCTCGGCGGCCCGGTTTCCGTAACCCCACTTGTTCGTCGGATGAATTCCTGAGCCCAGATCGCTGGCTGGCACCATCCAGGCATTCGCGTTATCCCGCATCAGTCTCACGTAAAGGAATCGCTGGACGCCGTCACCAAGCCGAGTGATTTCCGGCAGGCCACCGACGAAAGCATTTCCGTTTCGCGTGATCGGGTTGTCGTTCGAGAAAGCGCTGCCGCCGCCACTCGGCTTCTGCACGAACAGAAACGGGAAGTCACCCTGTCCCCAGACTTCTCGCCAGCCGCGAATCAGTTCGCTCATCATCGTGTACTGGTCGACGCCGACGACTCCACTGCGAGCTTCACCCTGATCCCAAAGCACGCCGCGAATCCGGTAGCCGGCAACCGGTTCGATATAGCGTTCATAGAGTCCGCCGATTTTCCCACCTCGACTCGACGAACCCGGCCCTTGAGGTGGAAGCGGTTTGCGGCCTCGCGGCTTTTCGCCTTTCGCTTCCGCGGCCTTGAACTGCTTTTCCCAGGCCGCAAGTTGTTTTTTGTACGCTCGCAGAGCGTCAGTCGCATCGTACGTCTTTGCAAACTCAGCGATCTCGGCCCTGCACTTTTCGCTGCTCGCGAAAGTCTGCGGCGGAATCCACTGACCCGACGGCGTCCCCCCAACCGCGCCAACGATCAGGCCAATCGGTACATCAAGTTCCCGCTGCAGTCGCTCGCCGAACGGCAGCAGCAACGCCGAGAACAAGCTGACCGCTTTAGGATCGGCCTCGGCCCAGACCGGCTTCGGGCCGCTCTGCATCAGACGGATGTTCGCGAACGGTGCCTGTCCGGCGAGCTTCGCCAGCGTCTCGTCATTCGCCGCGTACGGACCGACGCGGCCTGCCATGTTTGACTGCCCGGAACCCACCCAGACATCGCCGACGAGCACGTTCCTGACCGTGACGTTGCCGCCGCTTTTTGCGGTCACTGTCAGCGACTGCGGTTTCGACGAGGCCACCAGCGGCTTCAACTCGGCTCGCCAGTGGCCATCGTCGTTGGCAGTCGCTGAGACTTCCTGCCCCGCGAACGAAACCGTGACAGTGCCGCCAGCAGTCGCGTCACCCCAGATTGGGACGCTCGCGTCGCGCTGCAACACCATGTGGTCGCTGAACAGGCTCGCCAGTAGATCCGCCGCCTGAATAGACGGCGTCGAACACAGAAGCAGGAGCGCAGCAGCAACCAGGACTCGCATTGTCATTCTCCACGGGATGGCGTTGGCGACTCACGCCAGACGGCGCGGCATTCGAGCGGAAAGTCAGTCAGGAGTCCGTCGATGCCGGCGTCGCGGACCTGCTTCCAGACGGAGGGATTCCGGCGAGCGTCTCCGTCGCCTCCGAAGTTGAACAGCACCTCAATCCCGCGCTGCTTCAGACGCTGCACTTCAGCAGCGGTTGGGGCTGCCGTCAGCAGGAACACGTCAAGTAGGCCCTCGTCGAGACGCCGTTCGATGCTCTGTCGATTGACGTTCTGGCCGATCCGGAAACGCGGGTTGAGCTTCTTCAATCGCCGACTCATCTCGTCTTTCTGGTCGAACGCGAATGACTCGTCCAGGAGCCCGTACTTCTCGACGAGCCGTACCAGCTTCTCTTCCCCATCCGGCGTCACGTCTTTGACATTCAGGGCGATGATCGTCGGTCCGCGTTTCCAATCACGCACCAGTGCCAGCGTTTCATCCAGAGTCGGCACTCTTTCGCCGGCGAAGACGGGATCAAACCAGCTTCCGGCATCGAGCTTCCGCAGTTCGTCGAGCGTAACGTTACGCACGGACGTTGCCGCCCCGTTCGTCGTCCGTGCGAGCGAGTCGTCGTGCAGAACGACCAGACGCCCGTCTTTTGTGGTGCGGATATCCAGCTCGAAGCCCATCCCCAACGACAGGCAGCTCGCGAATGCCGGGATCGTATTCTCCGGCGCGTGCCGCAGCATTCCGCGATGCGCGACCGGAATCGGATCATCCGCCACTGCGGTCACGACCGCCGTAGCGACGACCAGAAACGGGGCGATCAACTGTTGAAGTTTCATCGTCAACACTCCGTGTTCTCAGTGTTCTTCCGCTAGATTTTCAGCGAAGAACTTGAGGGCAGACGGCAGCGAGAATTCGTGTCCACCCGGTGAAACCGTCATCTGCGGTCGGTCGCCGCCCATCTTCACGTACAGGGGCGAGATCAGCTCGATGCAGCGTTTCGCTTCCTGAGGAGAGAAGCCGTCACGTTCTCCGTTGGAAATGTGCAGCGGACGCGGCGCGACCAGCAGCGCGAGTTCCGGCAGATCGAACTCGGGAAGCAGGCCGGGGATGGCTCCGCAGGTGCAATGCCGGCTGCGGTCGCGAATAAAGCTGACACGCATACTGCCGAAGATTCCCTGCACACTCGCAGCGGAGATTCGCGGCTCCATCGCTGCGGCACTGAGAGTCAGCAGCCCCCCCGTTGAGACGCCGGTCGCCCCGACCCGTTCCGGGTCGACGGTCGGGTCGGCAAACACCTGATCGAGGTCGTGATGCGTATCGCGGCCCGGCTCCATCCCGACGTTTTCCATCGCGAAGACCAGGTAACCCGCCTTCGCGAACTCGGCGGCACAAGCGTGCTGATAGCTGTCCGGTTCGTCGAGAATCTGA
>JAPOLP010000226.1 GCA_029977045.1 Planctomycetota bacterium | reverse complement strand
TGGCAGCGGGCGACGAGATCACGATCGCCGAACTTCAGCAGGCACTTGCGAAGATTGACTACGAACTCAAGCCACGCGACATCGTGCTGTTGCAGACGGGAGCCGACCAGCGGATCGACTCGAAGGAGTATTTCCAGCAGCCGGGACTCGGTCGCGACGGCACGCTGTGGCTGGTCGAGCAGGGCGTCAAAGTAATCGGCATCGACGCGTACACGATCGACCGCCCGTTCGCGAACATGGTCGCCGACTTTCGACGCACCGGCGACGGACGCCACATCTGGCCCGCCCACTTCGCAGGTATCACCAGCGAGTACTGCCAGATCGAGAAGCTCGCGAACCTCGACCAGATCCCGGTTTCGCACGACTTCTGGGTGTCATGCCTGCCGGTGAAGATCAAGTCCGCGAGCGCCGGCTGGTGCCGCGCGATCGCGATCATCCCGGAAGGGACCGAGTGACGGAACCAGGTTCTTCTGGTTTTGCAGACACCTTTCGGAAGCGAGGATCAGTCTGGTCGCTGAGGACTGTCCTGGGTCCGTTCTGAGAAAACGTTGTCCGAGCCTGCGAAGAGGTCATAAGCGTTCCGGCCCCAATAGCCATTTCGGAAGCAACCAGTCGGACGAGACTTCGACAGCCTTGAAGCCGCTTCCATGTCCGTCTGCTGAGCCCCTCGCATTTGATACTGAGCTCACAAAAACCGTCTGCGCTGTCACCTGCCAGAAAGCTCACAGTCCACGATTGGGGGTGCAGAGTTGCTTCCAATCAACAACGACTACGACGAGGGGTCGCATTTTCCCGCCGGCAGGTGCGCCAATAGGCCCACTTCGCTACTGAGCCACTCCAGCCTGATTCGGTTGCTGAAAATGATTCATCAACAGTTCGACGTGGGTCGGCAGCCACTCGGTGCGAGTGTAAACGCCGTGGCCGAAGACGCTCTGGTGGGCATTGCCGAAGCGGGTCAGTTTTGTGGCGGGGTACTCGATCAGCAGATTCAGTCCGTCGGCGTGCAGCCGTGTCGCGGTCTTCCAGCGTTCGCGAACAATCGGCAGCCGCTCTTTGATTGATGGCGGTGTCGAGTTCGGCAGGTTGCGTTCGAGGTACTCGCCGAGCGTCTGGTTCGCTTCGCGATTGACGGTTGGCTGCAGATCCGTGCCGGCAATGGCGAAGGTCTGAACCCAGTCGCCGTGCCGGGCGAGCATCGCGTCGACGACTGTCTGCTGCAGGGAGCCGACGGTTGCTCCGAAGCCTGGATCGTCGCCGTTGGGGCTGCGGACTGCTGGAACTGTTTGAGCCGGCTGGTTCTCGTCGAAGGGCCGGTGATGCGTGATGTGCAGCAGTTGCTGACAGCCGTTGGTGTCCCAGCCGTAACGCACGGGCGTGCCGAACGTCACGATGATCAACGACTGAGCCATAGGATGCGGCCCGTCATACTGTGAAAGAATCACTCGGGCGCGGCGGCCATCTTCGCCGAGTGCGTCGCCAGCTGCCTCGAAGAATGCCTGAACGCTGGCGGCGTCGTTGGCCAGCAGGTTCGTCAGCAGCGCCATGCCGTTTCCGGCGTGCGAGTGTCCCCAGAACATGACGCGGTCAAACTGTGGATCGAGTCCCTGATGCTGCAGGTCATCGAGCCGACAGAGCAGCCGGACGGCGAGGGCTGTTCGGGCGAGGTGTGTGTTCTCGCTGCTCCAGGCGGGTTCGGGGCGGCTGATGATCAGCTCGTCGCCTGCCATTTCCTGAAACGTCGCCCGATACGACTCGTTGAAGTTCGCGATGTCTGCCGTGACCGTTTCCGTGAATTTCTTTGTGGCCTCTTCCAGCTTTGCAATGACCGGTGTCAGAGCGAGCTGAAGTGCAGGCGAGGCATCGGCGATCAGGGATCGCATCAGAGCGTGGATGCCGAAGGGGTCGGTTCCAGCAAACGTGCCATGCACGAGTTCGATGTGCGAGATGCCGAACTCGGAATGCAGCCGCGAAAAGTCGACGACATCGGCGGCCTGCGGTTCGACCGCCAGCACCTGTGACTCGACCGTCGGAGCCGTTGGGTACGCCTGATGCTTGAACACATTGTTCTTCGGCATGGGGAACCCTCGTCTTTCGCAGCGATTATTGAGCGTCTTCTGCTTTCGCCGACTCTTTCGTCATCGCCAGAGCCATCGTTGACCAGCAGGTTGCGGCCATCGAGATGAACTGGTCTTTCCCGTGTGGAAAGCCGCTCTCGAAGTATTGCTGGATGGGCTTTGCCCGCGTAACGACGTGCCACGAGCCGTCGTCCTTCTGGTTCTCCAGCAGATAGCCAACGCCTCGCTGATATGCCGGGTCGGTGATCGAGACCACTCCCGACCTGTGTAGTGCGACGAGGGCGGTTCCTGTCGCGTACGCGTCGCTGTCGCGCTCCGGCAACTGAGCCCAGCCGCCGTCCTCCCGCTGCTGGTCGAGTAGTTCCTGAGCAAACTTTCGCAGGTCATCGGAGTCAGTTCGCAACTGCTCCAGCGCGAGCAGGCGGAAGACCTGATCTTCGTTACTTTTGACCCTGGACTTTTGAATCCAGTTGCGGGTTTTCGACAGCCGAGCGTCAATCGCGTCAGCCTGCTTCTCGTCGCCAAACGTCTGCAGGCTGTAGACCGCCACGGCTGTTGATGTGAACTGACTGCCGGCAGTTGGCTGCCGGGTTGTTGTCGGTGGGTTCCAGTATGGCTGCGCGGCGTCCTTACCCAGCAGATACGACGCGACCGCAGTTGTGATCTCGTCGGCGGGCCACTCGCCGGCCTGCAGTGTCCAGAGAGCGTAGCCTGCAGTGTCGCCTCGACCGCCCTGCCCTTTACCTGCGAGATAGGCCTGATGGCCACTCTTGAGGTGCGTCGCCGTGCGCTCAAGCTGCTGGCGGTACTCGTCTTCGTTGATCGCGAATCCACGGCTGCGGACTTCCGTCAGAGCGATCACTGGCAGGGCCTGATGATGGCACGAAAAGCACTGCCGCTCGCGACGGTAGACACTGCCACTGTGCTCGATCAAGGCGATCGACTTTTTCACCGCAGCGTCGATATGACCAGGTTCAAAGTCCTGGTCCGCAGCCTGAAGAGACACCGGCAACGACGACAACACAGCTACGCAGAGAAACGCGAGTCTCATCGGGGTCCCTTTAAGCGAAAGCACTCAGTTCAGCGGCATGACGGTTGCCAGAATCAGCGTCATGGCCATGCTGACGGCTCCCAGGATGACAAGCATCGGCGTCCATGTTGAGAGCCCTTCGCGTTCGGTAAGGCCGCCCATCTTGGCAAAGATCCAGAAACCGGAATCGTTCATCCAGCTTCCGACCAGTGAACCGGCACCAATCGCGGTCGCGAGGTAAACGCGGTCGAACGGCATTTCCACGCCGACGATCATGCCAGCCATCATGCTTGACGTGATGATCATTGCCGCCGTGCTTGACCCCTGAGCCACCTTGAGCAACGCCGCAATCCCGAAGCCGAGAAACAGCATCATCGTGCCCGTGACGTCTGATCCACCAAACAGGTCGGCGATTGCAGTTCCCACGTTGGCCACTTTCAGCATTCCGCCAAAGGCCGAACCACCAGCCGTGATGAGAATGATCACACCGCCGCTCATCAGTGACGTCTCAACGACTTTCGCCATATCCTCTTTAGACGGGTTTCGCTGCCTGATGTAAACGAACATTGCGATGGCGGTCGAAATCAGCAGAGCGAAGTTGGGATTGCCGATGACTTCGGTGTACTGCGAGGCCTGCGTCCAGGTGTCGGGGCTGTCCATCGCGGCCAGCGTCGTCGCGCGAATCTGCTTGAGCGCGTCACCGCGGGAGATCGACTTGCCGCTGGCCTTTTCCGTATCGATTAGATCGAGAGCCTGCTGTTCGAGGGTCGTTCCCGCAGCCGTCGCGCGGACTTCCGCCTCGGTCAGCAACGCACTGTTGGACATCGTGCTGGTGACCGTGTGAATGGCGATCATGATGACCGGCAACACGACCGGTGCGAGTGAGACTCCAAGACCCGGAAGGTCTTCGTCTTTGATCGGCTCCGGATCTTCGTGTCCGGGGATGTCCCGCATTGGGATCTTAAACATCCGGTCCATGACACCTGCGGTAATGATGCCGGCAATCGCAGCCGGCAACGCCACGATCGCGCCGACGATGATCATCTTGCCCAGGTCGATGCCTAGGTTTGCTGCCATCGTCAGCGGGCCCGGCGTTGGCGGCACGAGTGTGTGAGTGATCGCTCCACCGGCTGCGATCGCCAGAATGCACAGCAGGTAACGACTGCCGGTTCGGCGATAAAACGATCTGGCCAGCGGCACGAGCAGATAGAAAACGGTGTCGAAGAAGACGGGAACCGCCAGCACGTAACCGCTGCCCATCAGAGCCCACGGCGAACGTTTCTCGCCGAGCACATTCATGAACGCGCGGACGATCCGGTCGGCGGCGCCGCTGTCCATCATGCAGGTGCCGATGACTGCCGCCAGCGCGATCACGATAGCAATCCCGCCGCACGCGCCTCCGAAGGACTCCGCGACGCGTGAAATCGCATCGCTGGCCAGACGCAGCTTGCCGGAATCGTCCTCTTCAAACGCCATCAGGCTGACAACCATCGCGGCGGTGATCAGGGCGATGAACGCATTCACTCGCAGCCACATGATCATGCCGATGACCAGTACGATGCCGATTGTCATGATCACGAGCGGGTGAAACATCTGCGTCTCCAGTGAGCGAATCTCGGTGGAAGTTGCTGGCAAGTGGCAGGAGTCCGATTCGGAGATCCGAATCAGTGGCGGAGCATCTTATCGAGGCCGTTTCCGAGGGCCAACCGGCGGAAACGGTGTCTTCCCAGCGGTTGAAGTGCGTGAAAATGCCAAGCCGGTCGTCGGTGCCGTCTTTCGTGGAAAGCCGGTCTGCCGTTAGTACTGGCCGACGATCAAATGCCAGCCGTCGATAATCCTGACTTCCGTACCAAACTCGATCCCCGGCGGTTCGGCGGCGATGGCCACGTAGTGTCGCGCCATCGAAGTGTTCTGCGGTTTGATCCCTGCAGAGATTACAGAAATCTCCCGTTCCAGCTGGCCTCGTGCGACCGAATATCCGTCGCCCTGATTCCACGAACGGTTGATCTCGAAGAATTCGCCCGACGTGCCTGAGAGTTCGGCAGGGACGGCGGGGGCCGATCGATTGATTTGCTCGCGCAAGCTGGCCATTGCGTCGTCTGTCAACGGGGTGAGTGTTGCGGCCTCGCCGGGGGCGAGGTTGTCCGTCGTGAATGCGTTTCCGCTGGCGTCCCAGACAACGAGCTTTTCAAGTGGCCACTCGAGTCCACTCGTCACCTTCAGACTTACCGGGAGTTCGCCTCCACTCGACGTTGGCGTCACTGTGAGCCGACCGCGTTCATCACGGACGTCGATTGTCAAAGCCTGGGTCCGAGTTCGTGAACGTAGAAAACCTGTGGTCAGTTCCTGTGCGTCGGTCCAATCGACTCGACCGCCATTGAAACCGCCGTCCTCGTGCCAGATCGGGATGAACGCGGTCGACGTCGAAAACCGCAGGCCATCTGATGGTGCGAACCCGGCAAACCAGGCCAGTCTCGACAGGCTGACCGCTGACTGATTCTGCTGATCGATCCAGGTGACGCTGCGGGCCCGCGAACGAACTGAGACTCCATGAGCGACAAACGAGTAAGCGAACATTGCAAGACTGCTCAGCAGCGCGATAGCCGGTATCGTGACGACGAGATAGCTCTGCCGTTTGCGCTTCGCCAGGACGTAGTAGTTCACCGGGCCGATCAGGATGGCGAATAGCGACATCACAATGACGAACGCGACGACCGGGACGCTGCGGACACCGGGGACCAGAAAGGCGAGGAAGTCCCGGTTTGCGGTCCGCCCCGAAACTCCCAGCCGAGTCGGAGCCACCTGTTGCCGAAACTGAATTCCGTTAAGCAGCCATGCCCAGTCCTGGTACGTTCCGTCGAGTGCTTGTGGCGGCAGGGCAATGACCCGTCCCAGGCCATGCTTGCGCACGAGCAGTGTTTCCTCCGTCGACGGCCACTTGAAATTCTCAACTGTTCCCGGCTGTGATGATTGCTCGTTCCCATACTCGTCGACCTCGACCCGAGCCACTGGATTTCGGAACCGCAAAGCGATGGGACTCCACGAGACCTCTGGATTCGACGGCGTCCGCTTTGTCAGAGCGTCGATTGACTGCTGGACCCGGGCGGACCGATCCTCCGCGGAGTAGACCGCCAGACAGCCTCCTGCCAGCGTCCAGTCGAGGAGCGCTTTGTGCTGCAGGCTGTCGAGTCCTTCGAGTGTATCAAAGGATGTGATGACGAGATCGACGCAGCTGTAAGCCAGCCAGGAATCCGGCAGACGGACCGACTCGACGTGCTGAAGATCGCAGCGATCGTTTCTGAAGCCCGTGTAACTTCCGACCCCAGTCAGGCTGACAACCGCTGCTTCAAATTCCGGCAGCAGGACTGGTGAGTCAGAAATCACCAGCGTCGCGAACGAAGATTCGCCCCAGCCGGAATCTGGCAGAGAGACCGGCGTGCTGAGCGACTCCAGTTCCTTGCCGTCTGCGTACACCTTCAATTCGGTAAAGCTGCCTTCTCCAACGAGTGGAACAAGCAGCGCAAACGTTGCGGACGCGTTCTGGTCAATCGCCACTCGCCGCGAGACTGTCGGCAGGTCATTTGACTTCGCCCTGAGCACGACATCGACCGTTCGCGGCGTTCCTGAATTCTGCAGAGAGATCCGGATCGGGTAATAGCCGCCGTGACTCCCGCCAGCCCAGCGCCAATCAGCATTAAAACGAATGTCATCTTCGCGGCCCGACGAATCAGCACCACTCGCGACTGCCGTCGCCGGAATCATCGTCAGGCAAACCAGCACAGCAATCAGTCGTCGGACACCGAGTAGCATTGGCAATCGGTTGCTCCAGTTGCCGGTGCGGCAACGGCTGCTGATTTCTGCAATGTGGTAGCACAACGACATTCCAGCCCGCTTCGCTGCCTGAGTTGGTTTCTGAGGTCGGCTGAACAGTGACGGCATGACAAATGCCGGTCTATCAGTCTCATACCGAACAGCAGTCCTGGCAAGCGGACCACACGACTGGGAGCATTTCCTGTCAGTGCAAACAGAAACAGCCTGTCCGGCAGAGTTGCCAGGCAGGCTGTTTTGAATTCGTGATTCAGCCCGAGTCGGTTCGAGTCTCTTACCAGGCCCAGGAGATGCCGATGTTCCAGGCGTGCGAGCTCCACGTGGATCGTTGCGTCTGGATAATCGGGAAGAGCCCCGCAGCCGGATTGCCTTGCCAGACAACGCTGTCTGCCGCCCGAGTCAACGCACCGACGACCGTGTAGGTGTACCCAACGCGGAGATTTGCCTGCCGCATGATCGAGGAGCGACGAAGCACAGGCACCATATTGAAGGCGTGCCCGTCCACATAGATTTGCTGCTCGAACAGTGGCGAAACGCTGGTGTGCTGAGCCTTCGACGAAAACGCGTTCGGCTGTGCGTTCTCTGGAGTTTTGGGCAGGAGATCACCCTGGCGAGTTGTTACGAAGATATTGTCGCCCGAGAGCCTGATTCGCTGATGATTCGCCAGCAACCCGAACGTTGAACTGCCGCCCAGCTGCATCGTGTTGCCCTGGCCAATCACGTAATCCAGTCCGACTTCCGGGCCCGCGAGGTACGAGTGGACCTTGTTGCTGAGAATCGACGTGACGGGATAGACGTTGTTGAAATCGTTGATTCCGGTTGAGAACGTTGCTGTCCCCGTGTTGTTATTGTTGCCACCGCCCTGGCCACCGAGGCTGTCCTCGATGACGCCGGCATTGTCGACGATGCCGTCGCCGTCGTCGTCAGCACCGTTGGGGATCGAATGAATCTTGACGTCGGGAAGATTGGGATCGGTGCCACCCTGGCCGTCATAGAGCAGCCCGCTGTCACGACCAAAGAAGCGGAAGTGGTCATGGAACACGTCCATCCGGATGCCACCGGTCGGGCGAATCGCCAGGTTACCACGTTCAGCAATCTTGAAACCCTTCCAGCGAAGGCCGGTTGAGTAGACGTCGAGAAACGTCGAGATCTTGAAGTCCATGTCGTAAACAGCATT
>JAPOLP010000781.1 GCA_029977045.1 Planctomycetota bacterium | reverse complement strand
CTGCACCCCGGCATTGAATTCGTGCATCCGCGGCGGGGGCGACGGCTTGCCGGCGATCACCACCAGCTTCTTCGGAGCCGCCTTTGCGAGGCCCGGTGAGAGATTGAATGCGAGAGCGGACACGAGGACGAGCGAGAGCAGACGGAGCATTTTCATCGTGATTTCCTGAAGAAGGCCGCCCGGTCGAGGGTGACCGGGCGGCCTGAGAGTTTTCGACAGTCAGATTCCGAGCAACGTCGATCAGACCTTGTCGGCAGTCGGGCAGACGAACGGCTCGCGGTATTCGCGAGTCAGGTACTTGTCCGCTTCCTTGTTGTCGATGAAGACTTCCTTTTCGGCGTCGAACTTCAGAGCCGGGCCGAATGCGATCGGATACTTGCCGAGGTCAACGCCGTTCTTCTGCAGGTGCTTGACCGTGCGATCCAGCGTGGCGGCGTTGTCGTCGAGGCTCTTGACGCCTTCGAGCACCTTTTTGGCCTCGTCGATCGTGACCTTGTTCTGCTCGCCCAGGAAGTACGAGATCGTTCCCAGGTGGGCCATCGACGCCGACAGGTGGCCTTCGCGAATCTCACCATTCAGCTCCTCTCGCTTGCGGCTGATGCAGGCGCTGACGAAGTTGCCGAAGTGGTTCTCGCTCCCCTTGAACTCCTTGATCACCTTCATGTCCTTGTCGTAGGCGATGCAGTGACCGTAGGTCAGTTGCACCAGGTAACCCTCGGAGCCGTAAAACACGACGCCGATCTTGTTGCCCTTGGTGCTCTTGAAGAGCGTGTTGAGTTCGGTGTCGTCCGAATCGTCGACGCTCAGGCCGCGAGTCTCGAACACAATCGACTTCTGGCCGTAGTCGTACACCGTGACGATCGTGTTCGGCGTGTCGCCGGCATCGACGTACTTGTCGTCCTTGCGTTCGGCCTGATAGCCGAGGCGTCCGCCGTACGAGACGATCGTGCTGGGATGCGTATCGATGCCCAGACCCCAGCGGGCGATGTCCGTCTGGTGTGGGCCCTGGTTGCCCAGGTCGCCGTTGCCGTAGTGACGCTGCCAGTGCCAGTCGTAGTGGAATCGCTTGCGAGTCAGCTTCGGATCGGTGTAGCTGGCCGGGCCGCTCCACTGATTGAAGTCGACGCCTTCCGGAATCGGGTAGTCGCCCAGAGCGTCGATTGACTTGCGGCGTTTGTAGCACAGGCCGCGAGCGAAGTTGACTTCGCCGACGCCGCCTTCATTCATGAATGCGATGGCTTCGTGCAGGGCGGTGCTGGAACGGCTTTGCGTCCCGACCTGAGCCATTCTCTCGTACTTCCGCGAGGCAGCCACCAGAGCGGCACCTTCCCAGACGTTGTGGCTGACGGGTTTCTCGACATACACGTCCTTGCCGGCCTGCATCGCCCAGACGCCGACGAGGGCGTGCCAGTGGTTCGGCGTCGCGGTGCTGACAAGATCGACTCCCGGCAGCTCAAACGCTTCCCGCATGTCCTTAAAGACTTTCGGCTTGAAGCCCTGCTTGCCGGCGATCTGGCTCGCCCGTGCATCCGCCTGCTTCGAGTCGACTTCGACGATTGCCGTGATCTCGGTCCGCGAATCACCCAGATAAGCACCAATATGGCTGCCGCCACGTCCGCCACAACCGACGACGCAGGCACCCAGTTTCGAGTTCGCATCCTGAGTCCGGGCGACATACGGAGCAGCGATGACAGTCGACGCCGCAACGGCAGACTGCTTGACGAAACGACGACGAGTAATCCGGGACATGGCGGGAACTCCTTCTGAGGGATGGTTTGTGCGGTATGCGATCGAAAAACGCAGAGCCCGGAATTCTAGCAGCGGCCTCACGCGATTTCCCATCGACTCACCCCGATCGGTTGGGATGAATTGGTCTCGCAATTCATTGGCCCCGTTCCGCATGGACGTGGCTATGCAAGGATGTTCGTCGTTACTTTCTTTCGAGTTCCTTCAGCAGTGTCTCTGCCTCGCGGCGGAGGATATCAGCGATGAGGATGTCACTGTGAAGGGGGTTGTTGACTTTGCCAAGGATCTCAGCTGCTTCTTCCAGGCTCTGGCGGGCCTGGGCGATGGATCGGATCGAGAGGGTGAAAGCGTCTGCATTGGGGGACCGGCCCTTTTCGAGTGTCGTCACCGTGTGGGCGTCTGCCCTGGCTTCTCCTGAGCCATCCGCTGCACGCCAGCCTCCGCAACTCGTCATAAACGAGAGGCGGCAACCGATCCGCAGCCTCCGCGTCACCACGCTCAATCGCCGACAGAATCTGAGTGACATCGTTCATCGCCGCAGCATACCGCAACGCCAAACGAATTCCCTGTTTCCTCCTTTTCCATTCGACCTGACCCGTAGCCACATTCGCGTAAAACACGGCTACGGAACAGGCGACTCCTTGCCATTGATCTTCGTTTCGGCTTCACGGAACAGGATCTCGGCGATCAGCAGGTCGTGGTGGTTCCTGTCGATGGCCTGCCGGCGCTGAATCACCTGCGAGGCTTCATCGAGAGCCTTGCGGGCTTCGTCGGGGTGTTTCAATTGATGCTGCGCCAGTGCGAGGACGGCGAAGTTCATGGCGTGGTTGTGTTCATCAGCGGGATTGAGTTGTTCCGATTGAGTGACATGTTTCACAGCCGTTTCGGCATCGCCGCTGCGGTACGCCAGCAGAGCCAGGGAAAACCAGCCCCAACTTCGTATTCCTTCCGGTAAGGTCCCGTTGTTCAGCGATTCAGTGAGCAATTCGCCGGGAAGTTCAGCGACGTCGATCGCTCCTGGCAGTAACAGGCAACCCTTGATTGCTCTTTCCGCCGCCTGACCAGTGGGACTCCTGCGATAATTCTCCACGATGATTTGGCAGCAGCGACGGTACGCGGCGGCGTCATTCGCCAGAGCGATGGTCGGCGGGGTGCTGACCCACTGCACCGAGTCTTCGGGCTTTTGTTTCAACAACAGCAAGCCAAACACCGATGCTTCACTCCATCGCTGGAGAAAACTGAAAGCGTCAAACGCTGTCTGAGCCAGCTCGGGTTGCAACTCGACAGCACGTTGCCAGTCGGCTTTCGCCAGATCCCATTGCTCGGTGGCAATGTACGCTGCGGCGCGTTTGGTAAGCAGAGTCACGTCGGCAGGCTGGTCGGCAATCCATTTACTGTACTCCTCGATGGCTCGTTGCCAGTTTTCAACCTTCGCATACAGATTCCCGATTGCCGTCGCGACTTGCGGATGATGTTCCACGAGGTTGCCCAGTGCTTCCTCATCGCCGATGAGGTGGTAAGCAACCGCCAGTCGCTCAAAGGGATCATCAGGCTCCGTCACTGACGCGTACGCGTACGCGTTGGGATGATCGCTGACAGACAACCGAAAGCGGCCCGGATTGTGTTGGGGATACTTCCAACGGGAAGAGACAAGTTCCACCGTCAATAAGTCGTCAGCCGCGAGTTCGATGTCTGTCATAATCACCGCGGAATGATGCTGGCCTGACCGTGGATATATCCCCCAGAGATTGCCGTCAATCACGCCATCGATAATGCGTCGGTATTCCTCATTTTCTCCGTATGAGACGACGATCTTTGCCGACGTGTGTGGTTGCCGATTAATCAACACGCG
>JAPOLP010000296.1 GCA_029977045.1 Planctomycetota bacterium | reverse complement strand
GGTACCGCAACCCGAACCCATCATTGCCGAGTGGGCCAGCGACGAACCGATCTGCCATCGCAACGCGATCGGCTATGTCTGCTCGGACCTGCTGAGCGAAGTTCTCGACTTGCTGACAACGCGGCGTCGCGGCCTGCTCGGCCTGACGCTGACTCTGATCGGAGAAGCCGCCGAACCGGATGTGCTCGACGTCCGCCTGGCACAGCCGAACGACTCACAGTCGCACCTGCTGAAACTAATCGAGCTGAAGCTCGAAACGCAGTCGCTACCCGACTGGCTGCACACGGTTCGGCTTGAAGCCTCCGCGACCGCGCCGCTGCAGATTCGGCAGCGAGGCCTGTTCGCTCAGCCGGAACCCGATGCCGACAAGGCCAGCGTCCGGCGCCTGCTGGAGCGGCTGAGTGCGCGGCTCGGAACCGACGCCGTCGTACGACCGTGCCTGCTGCCCGAAGCCGTTCCCGAGCAGGCCGCCGGTTTTCAATCAACAACCGATCGCGCGTCCTCAGTTCAAACGGGAACCGGACTGCCATTCGCATCCGCTCGACCGCTCGTTCTGCTTTCGCCGCCGGAGCCGGTTCGTATGACTGCCTCTGTTCCCGATGGTCCGCCGACAAGCTTCTGCTGGAACCGGACCGTTTACCGCGTCACCTGCTGCACGAATCTCGAGCGCATCGCAACGGCGTGGTGGCAGGACGCGGGTTCGGTGCAGCGGGATTACTGGCGAGTCGAAACAACCAGCGGTGCCTGCTTCTGGTTGTTTCGTGATCGCCGGGGCGAGTGGTTTCTGCACGGGCTGTTTGACTGAGTTTTCGATCCGAGTCCTCGACGTCTTCAACAAGATCACGTCCCCGGAGTTGCCGTGCCTGATCAGCCTCCCGAGCGTCGCCGACCCGCCGAGCCGCCCGCGCAAACTCAGATGCCGGGCGGCTATGCCGAGTTGCATTGCCGGACGAACTTCTCGTTCCTGGAAGGCGCGTCGCATCCGGACGAGCTGGTCAACCGGGCTGCCGAACTTGGGTTGTCGGCACTGGCAATCACCGATCGCAACAGCGTGGCCGGCGTTGTTCGCGCACACGTCGCCGCAAAAGAAGCCGGACTGAAACTGCTGATCGGTGCCGAGATAACGCCGCTCGATGCGCCGCCCGTCGTGCTGCTGGCAACCGACCGCACGGCTTACGGTCGCCTGTCGACGCTGATCACTCGCGGTCGACGCAACGCAGCCAAAGGCGAGTGCCTGCTGACGTTCGACGATGTTGCACAGCACTCCGACGGCCTGCTGGTCTGCGTTCCTCTGGCGTCGCTGACTCACTACGTTTCAGAGACTGGCTGGCTGCGCCGTTACCGCGAGTGCTTCGGCGATCGCTGTTACGGCCTGGCGGAACTCCATCGCGGTCCGCACGACGCGTTGCTGCTCGATCGAATGAGCCGACTTGCCAGACAGGCTGACGTGCCGCTTGTTGCCGCTAACGACGTCCATTATCACGTTGCCGAGCGGCAGGCTCTGCAGGACGTACTGACAGCGATTCGGCATGGCTGCCCGGTCGCGGAACTCGGCGATCGCCGCTTTCCGAACGCCGAACGGCACCTCAAATCCGCTGCAGAGATGCGGCGGTTGTTCGCGTCGCAGCCGAATGCCGTCTCCAGAACGCAGGAAGTCGCCGACCGCTGCCACTTCTCGCTCGACGAACTGCGGTACGAATACCCGGACGAACTCTGCCCGGACGGCCGAAAGCCGGACGAGTATCTCGAAGAGCTGACCTGGAACGGGGCTCGCCAGCGTTACCCGGACGGTATCCCGCGCAAAGTTGGCGACCAGTTGAATCACGAACTGCAGCTCATCCGCGAGCTGAATTACGAGGCGTATTTCCTGGCCGTCTGGGATCTCGTCCGCTTCGCACGCGACGAACGCGGCATCCTGTGCCAGGGCCGCGGCTCGGCGGCGAACTCGGCAGTTTGCTACTGTCTGGGCGTGACCGCCGTTGATCCCAGTCGCTCGAACCTGCTGTTTGAACGGTTCATCAGCCGCGAACGCAACGAGCCGCCGGATATCGACATCGACTTTGAACACGAACGCCGCGAAGAGGTCATCCAGTACATCTACAGCAAGTATGGCCGCGAACGCGCCGGGATGACGGGAGCGCTGATCACCTACCGAACGCGTTCGGCGATTCGCGACGTCGGCAAGGCTCTCGGCTTTTCGATTGACCGGATCAATCAGCTCTCGAAACGCCACGACCGAACGGAGTCACCCGAATCGCTGCACTGGGTGACCGACGCGGGACTCGATCTCTCCGCTCGCCGGACGCAACAGTTTCTGCAGCTTGTCGACAGCATCCGCCACTTCCCCCGACATCTGTCGCAGCACGTTGGCGGAATGGTCTTCACTCGTGGTCGACTGTCCGAACTGGTGCCGATCGAGAATGCGGCCATGCCCGGTCGGACGGTCGTGCAATGGGACAAGAACGACCTCGACGCCCTGGGCATTCTCAAAGTCGACTGCCTGGCTCTGGGAATGCTCAGCGCCACCCGCAAATGCTTCGACCTGATTCACGAGTTTGAAGTTTCTCAGCGTTCTTCCGGGGTGGCTGGGGTCGAGTGCAGCGAGCCCCCAGTGGATGACACGCTGGGGGCTCGTCGCTCGTGCCTCGCTTCTCGACCCCAGCCACCCGTTATCCGGAGTTCTCCCCCAAAACTGGCGCTTGCCACGATTCCGAAAGAAGACCCCGCCGTTTACCGCATGATTCAGAAAGCCGACACGATCGGAGTTTTTCAGATCGAAAGCCGGGCTCAGATGAGCATGTTGCCGCGGCTGAAGCCCGAGCGGTTCTATGACCTGGTGATCGAGATCGCGATCGTTCGTCCGGGGCCGATTCAGGGAAACATGGTCCACCCGTACCTGCAGCGTAAGCAGAACAAAGAGCATCCGACTTACCCGAACGATCAGATCCGCAACGTACTGCACCGAACGCTGGGCGTGCCCATCTTTCAGGAGCAGGCGATGCAGCTTGCCGTGGTCGCTGCCGGCTTCACTCCCGGCGAGGCTGATCAGCTTCGCCGAGCCATGGGAGCATGGCGGCGACAGGGGCTCATCGATCAGTTCCGGCAGAAGCTGATCGACGGGATGCTCGGAAACGGCTACGACCTCGAATTCGCCGAACGCGTCTTCAAGCAGATTCAGGGGTTTGGTGAGTACGGCTTTCCCGAGTCGCACTCGGCCAGCTTCGCCCTGCTGGCTTACGCGAGTGCCTGGCTGAAGCGGCATCACCCGGCGGCGTTCGCGGCGGCACTGCTCAACAGCCAGCCGATGGGCTTTTACGCGCCGGCTCAACTGGTGACCGACGCAAAGAAGCACGGCGTCGAAGTGAGACCGGTCGATGTCGGCTTCAGCGAGTGGGACTGCACTCTGGAGGCCGGCCGTCGAAACCGGCCTGCACTGCGGCTCGGTTTCCGCATGATCTCCGGCCTGCCGCAGAGCACCGCCGAATCGATCGTCCGCATCCGCGACCTGCGCGCGTTCGAATCGTTCGACGACTTCCGCACGCGAACCCGGCTGGAGTCGTCCGCACTGTCGCGACTGTCCCGAGCTGACGCGTTTAGCTCGCTGAAACTCTCGCGACGCCCGGCTCTCTGGGAGTCGCTGCCCGATCAGCAATCGCAGCCGCTGTTCGACAGCCAGCCGCAGGCCGACACGCCGACGACACTGCCGCGCATGACGGACTACGCGCAGATCATCGCGGACTATGGAGCAACGGGGCTGTCACTGAAGGGACATCCGCTGCAGAGCCTGCGACCGATGTTCCGTCAGCGAGGCATCGTCGCGGCGGGCTCGCTGAAACACTGCGAGCCTGATCGCAAGGTGCGCGTCGCTGGCATCGTGCTGGTTCGGCAGCATCCGGGTACCGCTCGCGGCATTACGTTCATGACGATCGAAGACGAAACCGGCACGGCCAACCTGGTCGTGCATCCCAACGTCTGGAACCGCTTCCGCACGGTCGCTCGCACCGCCACCGCACTTGTCGCACGAGGCATCCTGCAGAACGAATCCGGCGTCATTCACGTCGTCGCGGACGAACTGCAGGATCTGTCGACATCGATCGCCGGAGGCCGTTACCACTCGCGCGACTTCCAGTGACCAGTCTGTACCGAGGCAACCAATGACTGACGAGACGGCATCGATTGACCGAGTGATCCGCGAGCGGCGAACGATCAATAACTTTCTCCCGGAACGGCCACCGGTCGAGACGATCATCGAAGCGATCGACGCCGCGTGCTGGGCTCCGAATCACCGCCAGACGGAACCGTGGCGATTTCACCTGCTGGGACCAGAGTCGATCGCCGCAGTCGTTGACCTCAACGCCCGACTCGTCGCTGCGTCAAAAGGCGATGCCGCTGGCGAAGTGAAACGGCAGCGCTGGAGCGAGATTCCCGGCTGGCTGGCCGTGACGTGCTCACGAATTCCAGATGACGCGCTTCGTGAGCAGGAAGATTACGCGGCCTGCTGCTGCGCGATTCAGAACCTGTCGCTGTCACTGTGGAGTCGCGGCATCGGCGGTAAGTGGACGACCGGAGCAGTAACGCGACATCCCGATTACTTCGCGACGCTGGGGCTGAACGCGGAAGAGAATCTCTCCGTCGGACTGTTGTGGTATGGCTATCCGCAGACCGTCCCCGAACAACGCCGACGACCGGTTGACGAGGTTCTGGTTCAATTGCCGTGAAGCTCGTCCATTGACCCAGTGGCACACGATGCTGGGCCGGACGGCTTGCGCCGTTCCGCTACCTTTTTCAGCGCAGCGGTCGAAGGCCGCGTTGTTCGCGTTCGGTGTTGAGCAGCGCGAAGGCTCGCGGTTCGAGCTTCAGAAACTTTGCGAGCTGTGACGGCGTCACGGCCAGTTGTTCGGCCGCAGCGGCGGTGTCCCAGTCGTCGGCTGCCAGTCTGTCGAGAGACTCGGCCAGCAGCGACGGAAAGTCCGAGTGCGACGGGTTGATCGCGATTCGGCCACCGTGGCAGCGACTTTGCCAGAGATTGCTCGGAGTCGTGTCCGGTGATCGATCGGTGCGGAACTTCAAAGCGAGGTTCACTCGCAGTCGGAACAGAGCAGCTCGGCGATTGTCCGCCTGGCTGCGTCGCTCATTTGCCTCAGCAGTAATCCCGGTCGGCGAGTGCGTCAGAACGATCGCCGTCTCGACCTTGTTACGATGCTGACCGCCGGGGCCCGAGCGCCGCGTCCGCACTTCGGAGCACTGTCGCAGAAGCTCGTCGTCATCAAGCGTTGCCGGATGCGGTGCGGTCATCGTCTGTTCCGGCGAAATCCGGGATCTCGTCAGCGAAAAACGATTCTTGTAGCGGAACGGCGCAAGCCGTCCGGTCGAACCACCTTTTACCTGCGAACACCGGACGGCTTGCGCCGTTCCGCTACCTGTTTTGAGGACGCTACGTTTCGATGCCGAGTTCTTCGATCTTGCGGTACAGGCTCGACAGGCCGAGTCGCAGGCGTTTGGCGGCTTCGCGTTTGTCGGGCCACTGACGCAGGACGCGGGTGATGTGCAGTCGCTCGTAATGTTTAAGCGCGAGTCGCAGGTCTTCGGTGTCCGGCAGCGGCTGGTCGATGCCCAGCAGGTCCGGCGGCAGATCGTTGGCTTCGATCGTCGTGCCGTCGCACATCATGACCGCTCGCTCGATCGCGTTATCGAGCTGCCGAACGTTGCCTTTCCACTCGGCCGCCATCAGCAGACGCACTGTTTCAGCACTCGCTCCGGCCACTCGTTTCCGCATCTGCTGCGAGTGCTTCGCGACAAAGAACTCGACCAGTTCGGGGATATCGTCGATGCGGTCGCGGAGCGGAGGGATCTGAATCTTGACGCCGTCAAGCCGGTAAAACAGATCCTCGTGGAACCGTTCCTTCGCGACCTCGCGTGTCAGTTCCCGGGTTGTCGAAGCAACGATGCGTGCCTGAACCTGCTGCGGTTCTGCTCCGCCGACCGGTAGCACTTCGCCGTACTCGATCGCCCGCAGCAGCTTGGCTTGAGTGCTGACCGGCAGGTCTCCGATTTCATCGAGGTAGACCGTACCCGAGCCGGCGTGTGGGAGCAGCCCCTCCTCGACAGCTTCGCCTGCGCCCGGAATGACTGACCGGGATCCGAACAGCTGACTTTCGAGCAGTTCGACGGGCCGCGTTCCGCAGTCCACCGCCAGAAATGGTGATTCGCTTTCCGGGCCGGCTTCGTGAATCGCGCGGGCGAATAGTTCCTTGCCGGTTCCGGTTTCGCCAACCAGCAGCACGTTGGCATTCGTGACGGCGACCTTTCGAATCTGCTCCTGCACGTTGGCGATCGCGTCGCTGGAGCCGACGATCCGGCCGAACTTCTCGCCGCGGGCGAGTTCGCGGCGCAGCGACTGGTTCTCGAAGTAGAGCTGCCGGAACTCGTACAGCCGGTCGAGCTTGTGCAGCAGGTCGTCGAAGATGACCGGCTTGACGATGTAGTCGAACGCGCCGGCTTTGAAGGCTTCGACTGCGTTCTCGACCGTCGCATATGCAGTGATGATGAGAATGCAGGTGTGAGGATTCATCTGGTGCAGGCGACGCAGCAGAGCGATCCCGTCTCCGTCAGGGAGCTGTACGTCACAAATCGCGACGCCGAAATCGTTCTCGCGGGCCAGCTTCAGAGCGTCCGCGACGCAGCCCGCCTCAAAGACGTCGTAGTCTTCTCCGTCGAGGACTTCCCGCAGGGACTGGCGGATGATGTCTTCGTCTTCGACGATCAGAACGTTTCTCTGTTAACTCACGGATTCAGCCTTCGAGCAACTCAAGGT
>JAPOLP010000479.1 GCA_029977045.1 Planctomycetota bacterium | reverse complement strand
GTTGGCGGGGGGGGCGCGGGGCGCCCCCCGGAGGCGGCAAAAAAAAAAAAGCCACAGTTCACGATGCGAAGACAGGAACCCCGACATAAATGTCGGGGCTAACAGAAACTGATGAACGAAACGGCGATCGTGTTCTCGACACAATCCTTCGCGAAGCACGTTGACACCGTCCTACTGGCAAGATTCGGAATGAGCCATGAAAGCGATCATCTGGAAAGAGTTTCGCGAAAACCTGAAGTGGGGCGTCCTCCTGCTGCTGGGGTCGGCGTACGGCATCATCACGCTGCAGGCCCTCGAACTGGATCAGGTGGTACTCTTCAATTCTGAGTATCTGATCTTCGCAACGTTCTGCTTCCCGGCAGGTGCACTGGCTCTGGGGCTGCTGCAGACGGTGTTCGAGGGAAGCCGAGACCGCTGGGCATACCTTGTTCATCGTGGAATCAGTCCGGAACGAATCCTCGCTGCAAAGGCAATTGCCGGGCTGACGTATCTGCTGATCGCGACGGCGCTCCCGCTGATCGGGATGACCTGGTGGTGCTCGCGACCGGGCAATGTGGCAGCTCCGTGGCATCCGATCGCTCCTCTGGCTGGAGTCACCGCCATCTTTGCAGCCCTGCCTGCGTGGTTTGCTGGAGTGCTCATTGGACTGCGCGACGTTCGCTGGTACGGCAGCCGGATTCTGCCGGCAGGCCTCGGGCTACTGCCGATGATGGCCGTGCTGATGTTCGGCCAGTTCTGGGTAGTCCCGCAGATGCTGTGGACGATTCCCTTGTCTCTGGCCGTGACGGCTGTCTACGCAGTCGCGGCAGTTGGAGTCGTGCGGCATCGCGGGGCCTATGCTCCACAGCCGGTGATCACACGCTGGTGCCTGGCACTCACGACCGCGTGTGGAGCACTCATTCTGATGTGCGTGCTCGTCACCATGACGTACGAGGGCCTTCGCGAACTCAGCAGCGATCTGCGTCGAAACCGACTCATGTCCTACTACTTCGTGACGGAAGAAGGCCGGTTGCTGCACTTTGAGAGGAAACCGGCTACTAACTCAATCGTTACGGTGACCGATCCGGCCACCGGTGAATCGATCCCCCACCCAGCCAACTCTGAGCCACACGGCCAGATTGGATTCTGGCTTGCTCCAGAACAGGTTCAGTTGCGGCCCCGGGAGAGCGGCCAGTTCCCCGAGGCATTCGTCCGAACGCGGGAGATTTCTGCCGCCGGAGCGTCCGTCTGGTACTACCTGTCCGAGCAGGGCGTCTTTGCCGGCTACAACCGGGGTACACGGAAAAGAGCCCTGACAATCGGACCGGATGGTTGGACCGAGCCTTGAACGGCTCCACAGCGGCGGTTTCGCGGAATGCCCCGCCGCATCGACAATAAGCAGCAATTCTTCAGCGGCAGTCCTTACGAAGGCCGCGAGTTTCCGCAGCTGCATTCGATTAACTGGTCAAACACCGTCGTGTTTGATGACGGCCTATATCGAATCTTTCCTCACGACGGACGCGTCACGAAGGCCTACTCGGCTCCCGATTACAATCCAATCACGAGTGTCGTTGCAGTCTCAGCTTACCGGGAGTTAAGCGTTTGGGTCGTGCACCGACGATTGGCACGGAAGTTTGTTTTCCCGTTGGCGGATATCGATGCAGCAAATCTCAATGTCGCAACGGACGGTAACGCTCTACTGTCTGAAGAGCGTCTCGCCTACGAGGTGACATTCCCTGAAGGCCTGCCGGAAACGGGGGCGGAATTCATCGACCTGCCAGACGTCGAACAGGTCGCTTACCGCTGGTGGGTCCTGAGCAACAGTCTTGGCGATGGGGGGCGGCAGTGCACGGTGATTGCGAAACGAGACGGCACGATTCTCCGGCAGGTTGTGCATGATCTGCCCGTTAACGAATCCAATACCTTCAGCGAAATGCGATACGTGACGCTGGTCCTGCCTCCCGTGCTGACAGAAAGCGTTTTGCGACTTGCCAATCCTAATTCGACGGAGCCCCTTCCGGGGGGCACCACGGAACGATATGTGACGGAGCGTTCTCAGGGGCCTCTGTTCCTCGTCTGGGGATCGTCGCTGGTGAGTGCCTGGCTCGTCGTTTTTCTCGCCCGGCGGCGAAATCTGTCGACGGGATCAACGATCCGCTGGTCACTGGCCTGCCTGGTTTTCGGACCGGCGACCGTCGTCACGCTGCTGAGTCTGCGGGCACGGCCTCAGTCCGGAATCTGCAACGTCTGCAGTCGACAGCGTCCGATGACGATTGTCGAGTGTCCACATTGCGGCTCACCAGTTCCGCCGCCAGTCACTGACGGAATCGAGATCTTTGTCTCGCCAACCAGGTCCGCAGACCGAAGCGACTCAAAGGCCGCCCCGGCGACCGTTACGTCGGCTGGCTGAACGCCAGAGTGATTCCTGCAAAACGGGAGCCCGACGTTCCGCGACTGCCCGCAAGGTTTGCCCGGACTGTGATCCGTGATCTCCGATGCGAGAAAGCGGCCCCGTTCCGGCAGACCGTAGGGAGATGAGGTGCCGTTTCATCGCTCAAATTTTCGAAACACGACGGTCGCGACGGGATATTGGCTGATTTCGCGTTAGAATCCCGCGTTCGCGAATTGCGGTTGAGTGTGGTGCCGTGCCGTTGGGCCGGCCTCGAAGTCTCCCGCTGATTCCTTCCCGCCTGTTGTCGTGTGGCCGCCCCGGCCGGAGTTGTCTGAAGATGGCTGTCCCCAGAGTGGCGATCGTTGGTCGTCCGAATGTTGGTAAGAGTTCGCTGTTCAACTGGATGGCGAAAAAGATGATTGCGATTGTCGACGGCACTGCCGGGACGACTCGCGACCGGATGCGCCATTTGATGCACGAAGGCGACCGCTATTTCGAGATCATCGATACCGGAGGGATGGGCATCGAGGACTCGGACGATCTGACCGACGACATCGAGAACCAAATTCACCTGGGCCTGGCCGAAGCCGATCTGCTGGTGTTTGTCGTCGACGGTAAGGACGGCGTCGTGCCGCTCGACCGCCACGTTGCCGAACGGCTGAGGCCGATCGAAAAGCCGAAGCTGCTGGTCGTCAACAAGTGCGACTCGACGAAGCTCGACGATTCGATTGCCGAGTTCTTCGCGCTGGCGAACTGCGACGTCGTGACGACCAGCGTCAAAGGCAACCGTAATCGCGACCTGCTGCTGCAGAAGGTCCTCGAACTGCTGCCTCCGCCGGATGCAACGGAAGGCGAAGAAGGCGCGGAACTCGAAGAAGAGCCGGAACTCAAGCTGGCAATCGTCGGTCGCCGCAACGTTGGCAAGAGCACGTTCATCAACGCGCTGGCCAACGAGGAACGCGTCATCGTCAGCGAAGTTGCCGGCACAACGCGGGACAGCATCGACCTGCGAATTGACGTCGACGGCAAGACGATCATCGCGATCGACACGCCGGGCGTCCGCAAGAAGAAGAGTCTGGCGAACGACATCGAGTTTTACGGTCTCGTTCGTGCTCAGCGGAGTATCCGGCGGGCCGACGTCGTGCTGATGCTGTTCGATTCGCAGGAGACCGTCTCCCGCGTCGACAAGCAGCTCGTCGAGGAAATTGCGGCCAACTACAAGCCGTGCATTTTTGTCGTCAATAAGTGGGACGAAGCTGCCGAGGCCGGCATGACAATGGACTCGTGGGGCAACTACCTGCTCAACGAGTTCGCGTCGATCCGTCACTCGCCGATCGCCTTCATCACGGCCAAAGACAACCGCAACATCAAGAAGGTAATCAACCTCGCGCAGCACATCTTCAAGCAGTCTCGCGAACGAGTCAGCACGGGCAAACTGAATCGCGTTGTGCGGGCCGCCGTCGAGAAGAACCGTCCGCCGATGCGCCGCAACAAGATCCCCAAGATCTATTACGCGACACAGGTCGGTACTCAGCCACCAACGATCGTGCTGAAGGTCAACGATCCGACACTGTTCGACAATTCGTGGAAGCGGTACCTGCTGGGCGTCCTGCAGGCCGAACTGCCGTTTACCGAAGTCCCGATCAAGCTCTACATGCGACCGAAGACCGACGAAGAACTGCGGTTTCCAAATCAGCTGCCGGAAGGCGTCGAGACGTCGCTCGACAACATCTGATGCCCCTTACTCGCTCGCTGGGTATCGGTCTCGACACAACGAGCGTCATGGTTTTGCCGCTCTTGAATTCACTCTCCCGCTTGCGGGAGAGTCGCGGTCTCAGCCGCGGTGAGGGTTTGCGTTGGAGAGTTTGTATGAGCGATCGGCCAACGGCGGTCCCTCCCCGGACCTGAGAGCCCGACCCTCCCTGAGGGGGGGTGAAGCAGAATGCAGTCCGTCCTTATGAACACTCAACTGCCGATTGATCGAAAGCAGGCGCAGAGTGAACTCGACGAACTGGGGTTTGTCGTCCTGCCTGGTTTTGTTGATGCTGCCTGGCTCGACGCGTTGCAGGCGGCGACGGACGCTCAATTCGAGCTTGAAGGCGATGCTGCCGGGTCTGAGTTTCGCCAGGAAGCTGGAAGCCGACGTCTGGCAAACCTCTGCAACAAAGGCAAAGTGTTCCGCCGGGTTGTCGTCGAACCGCGTCTGCTGGCACTCGTCGAGATGGTGCTCGGAGCTGAGTTCAAGCTTAGCAGCCTCAACGCTCGGTCGGCAAATCCGCAGAATGGAATCTCGCAGCCATTGCACGCAGATATGGGAGCGATCGCTGACGATCACGGTTACTGGGTCTGCAACTCGGTCTGGATGCTCGACGACTTCACAGCCGAGAACGGAGCGCTCCGAGTTGTGCCGGGATCGCACCGCTGGAACCAGTTGCCGCAGGACGTGGTCGATGACCCCGCCGCTTCGCATCCGGACGAGATTCTGGTGACGGGCAAGGCCGGAACGCTCGTCGTGATGAACGCTCACTGCTGGCACGGCGGAACTGCAAACCGTACTGACCGGCCTCGAACGGCTCTGCACGCGTTTTATTCCCGCCGCGACAAACCGCAGCAGCAGTACCAGCAGAAGCTGTTGTCGGCAGACGTTCTGGCCGCGCTGTCCACGATCGAGCGGCGGGTGCTCGCGATCGACGACCCGCTCAACGACGCCGTCACGGCAGGCAACGAGTTGCTGAGCGGATTCCTGAAGTAGGGCCGGGTCCTACCGGCCGATCTCAGGCAGAGGCAAGATGACCGTGGCCGGTGGGAACCGGTCCTACTCGCGACCGCCACGAATGATCGAGCCTGCAGAGCCGAAACTCTGCGCGAGTTTCGCTACGCTGGTGTTCGGCAG
>JAPOLP010000729.1 GCA_029977045.1 Planctomycetota bacterium | reverse complement strand
GTCAGTGTCGTGCGAGCAGGGCAGATTAGCCGCTCCGGCTTCGGTCGCGGTGGGCATGGCAAGCTGGAAGCTTACCCCACTCACGCTCACCGACGCCGACCGAACCGCAGCGCTCCAGGCCTGCACCGAAGTCGAACGCCGAGCTACACAAACGCTCGAATGGGCGACCGACAATTCGTTGTCCATCCTCAGCATCGCTCTGGACCACCTCACGCTGTCGCGAGCGACGTTGTACGCGTGGCTGCTGCGAGCGGACTCGGCGAGCCTGGGGGGATCCGTCCGCCTTCCGCCTGCCGCCCGCGCTGTCCGACGCCGTCAACGGACTCCGCAAAGCGAGCGACGTCGAATTCCTCGCGCGTGGCCTGCTGACGTCGTCGGTGTGTCACGTGCTGGCCGGCGAGTGGGACCTCGCGGTCAGCGAGCTGGACGAAGCCCTCCAGATCGCCCGCCGAGGCCCCATGCCGCTCTACCACGCCGACACCCTCCTCACCCGCGCCCGCCTCTTCGCCACGCCGGACACCACTGAGCCCTACCCGTGGGACACTTCGCCGCAGGAGGATCTCCGGGAGGCTCGGCGGCTGATTGCGAAGCACGGGTACTGGCGGCGGAAGGAAGAGCTGGAAGACGCCGAGATCGCAATCTTCGGAGCCGTCCAGGCGTGACGCGCTCCTGGAAAGAGGACTCACCACAGAGACACAGAGGGCACAGAGTTCAGGACGACTTAAGATTCTCTGTGACCTCTGTGTCTCTGTGGTGACAAAGAAAGTCGACGTGCCGCCTGAAGATCGTCCTTCGCGTGCAAACTGCAGGCGAGCGTGAGCGACCTGACGCGAACCGCTTGTTTCGTTCGTGTTATTTCGAGTCTTTCGTGGTCGTCAATCTTCAAACGCCCGCGGCTGCAGGTTCAGACGGAACTCGGTAGCCAGATCCTGCATCGCTTCCTCGCCGGCGTATGAGTGCGTGGTTCGCTGGCCAGTCAGAGGATCGGCGGATGATTCGGTGAGGATGCGAACGGAGTGCTGCATCCCGGGAAACTGTGAGATGGCGAGGCCGCAGGCGACAAAGAAGCGTTTCTGCGGATACAGCGGCGCGTCGACGGAAGCGATCGACCACAGGTCGATTCGCAGCCAGGACCAGCCGTCGTTCATTGCTCGCGGTTGAACGAAACGGCGAATGTCCGGCGGCAGACGGTCGACGGAGTCCTCGGCGATCAGCACGTAAGCGTGTTCGTTGCCCGCTGTGTAAACCGCCCACGACGGCCAGTTGTCGAAGCAGCCACCAAAACGAAGCAGCGGAGCAATCGCTGCGGCGGCAACTACGCAGCAGGCGAACTTCAGCGACCGTGTCGCTGGTGCCTTGTCAGCGTCGCACTGCTGCACTGCCTCTCGCGCTGGCGGCAGGCCGGTCAGGTACCTCAGCAGCAGGACGTTCTGCGAGATGAACAGGACGTTCCACAGCATCACGCCGGGACGCTGGTCCATTCCCCAGGGACCGACGGCGGTGATCAGCAGGCCGTGCATCAGCAGCGAGGCCCAAAGTCCGAGACGTCTCGTCTTCGGGACGAGCAGGCTCATGGCAACGAGCAGTTCGCCGATCGGCAGCATGGCAGCGGCAGTGGATCGCTGCTCGGGCGACCAGAACTTCAGCGACAGGCCGAGCACGCTGGCAATCGCGGACACGAACGTCTGACCGTGGCCTTCGACGAAGGCGCGATCGCACTTTGAGATGCCGGACCAGAAGTAGACGCTGGCGATCAGCAGGACGATCAGTGTGGCCGGGGCTGGACTGAGCCTGCGAAGGAAGCCCCGGCAGAACTGACTCGGAGCAAACCGGGGCTTCGCTCGTTCCTCGCTCCAGCCCCGGCCACCCGGACGTTCTGCACCTTCGGATGGGACGTTACCTGTCGAGGAGCCTGGACGGAGTCGGCCGTCGAGTGCCAGGATCGGGCACAGCAGCATCAGGTGATAGAGCCATGGTTGCAGGCGGTGCTGGTTCAGCAGGGCGAGGCACGTTCCGGCGATCACAATCAGGACGCAGGTAAGGCGGACAGCAGCCCCTCTCCCTAACCCTCTCCCCAGAGGGGAGAGGGCACTTTCCGGGGCGGGACTTGTTGAGCGAAAGTAAACGACGTCCCGAATAGAGACTGCGGCGAGCAGCAGGAGCGAACTCACGAGCAACGTCGCAAGCGTGTTGTCGATCCAGAGCGGAACGTCAGTCAGACCGCCGAGCAGCGGGATCATCGGGAAGCCCGAGTCGCCGAACCACAGGTTGCGGGTTGCAGCGATCAGGCACAGGTTGGCGATTGCCACGATGGCTCGCAGAAGCGGCAGCAACATCAGAACGCATCCCGGAATCGCAACGACTGGCGGACTTCGCGGCTCGCGGCAGCCGATTCGCCGCAGCACTCAGGCTTCGACCTATAGTCGCAGAACGTTGCAGCAACAAGCTGCGCGCGAGCATGTGTCGACTGGGGGCTCGCTGCACTCGACCCCAGCCACCCGGTCGCTGTTCCTTTTCTGATCGATCTAATGCCCGACTCACCTGTCAACACCGATCAGCCGCTCCAGGCCAGTCAGGCGGAAACGAGCGTTTCCCCGGAAGCGCGTGCCGGGCTGCCGAAGTCGCGCGAGCCGATGATCGAGATTGAAAAGCTGGTCGTCCGCTTTGGCCGCTTCACCGCCGTTAACGAGCTCAGTCTGTCGGTCGGCAAGGGCGAGCTGTTCGGGTTTCTGGGGCCCAACGGAGCCGGCAAGACGACGACGATTCGCGTCCTCATCGGTGGCCAGCAGCCAGCGGGTGGGCGAGTGACCGTCGCGGGTTACAGGATTCCGGCAGAGTTTGGCCGGGCGAAAAGCTGCTTCGGCTACGTGCCGGACACCGAAAATCATATGGACGAGTTCACCGGGCGCGAGAACCTCGAACTCTTCGCGTCGCTGTACGACGCTCCGAAGTCACGAGTCGACGACGCTCTGTCCCGACTGGAACTCACTGAAGCCGCTGACGTTTCCGTCGGAGCCTACTCGAAGGGAATGCGCCGTAAGCTGCTGATCGCTCGCGAGATTCTGCACTGGCCGCGCGTGCTGTATCTCGATGAGCCAACCGCGAACCTCGATGCCCACTCGACCGAACTGGTCCGCGACCTGCTCCGCGACCTGACCGCCGACGGCACGACGGTTTTCCTGACAACACACAACATGGAGGAGGTCGAGCAAATCTGCGACCGCGTCGCGATCCTATGTCGCGGCGAGTTGATCGACTGCGACACGCCGACCAACTTCATCACGCGGCACTCACGCCGCTTCGTGCAGACTCAGTACGAACGCGATGGCGAGGTCATCCGCGAGCTGCTGGACCTCGACGTTGAAACCGAACGCGACCGAGTCGCCGAACTGATCCGCACCGAACACTGCGTGCGAGTGCATTCGCAGGAGTTCGATTTCGAGGACGTCTTCCTGAAGCTGACCGGGCAGGCGTTTGGGTAGGGAAGGCAGTATGCAGTGGCCAGTTGGCAGTAGTCGCCTGACGTCTTAGTTGTCATCTCGTGCGTTCAACGTGTTCTTCATTCCGAACTCCGCATTCCGAATTCGCCCCATGCGTTCTTCGATGCTCAGAATTCTTGTCGCTCGCGAAGTGCGGCGGCTGCAGAAGAATCCGACGGCCCTGATGCTGATCGGGTTGCTCGCGGCTGTTGCGCTGCTGATGGCGACAAGCCGACCCGTGACGAAGCAGGCTGCCGGACCGCCTCCGCGGTTCTGGCTCGTCTACTTT
>JAPOLP010000832.1 GCA_029977045.1 Planctomycetota bacterium | reverse complement strand
TTCAAAGTCAAAATGACCGGCAATGAGCAGTCAGACCGCGAACGGCTGCGAGCGTTGTTTCAGGTGCTGCAGACCGAAGTTCCCGACGGTGCAAAGTTCACGCTCGACGGTAACGAGAACTTCTCAGACATCGGCACCTTTCGGGCTCAGTGGGATGCGCACCGCAGTGACGCCGGAATTCGGCAGCTCATTGACGACTGCCTTCTGTTTGTCGAACAGCCGCTGCATCGAAGCCGCGCGCTCGACGACAGCGTCCGGTCGGAACTGGAAAACTGGCCGGATGCGCCGCCAATCATCATCGACGAGTCTGACGCTGAACTGTCGAGCCTGCCTCGTGCTCTGGAACTTGGTTACTCGGGCACCAGCCACAAGAACTGCAAGGGCATCGTCAAGGGGCTTGCCAACGCCGCACTGCTGAAACTGCGGCGGGCAGAAGGACAACCGACAATCCTGTCCGCTGAAGACCTCGGCAACGTCGGACCAGTGACGCTGCTGCAGGACTTCTCAATCATCGCATCGCTTGGGATCGGGCACGTCGAACGCAACGGCCACCACTACTTTCGCGGCCTGAGTATGTACCCGGGCGACGTCCAGGAAACCGTGCTGCGAGAGCATGGCGATCTCTACTGCCGTCATGCCGACGGTTTCGCCATGCTCAACATCGTCGACGGGTCAGTTGACCTGTCGAGTGTCGTCGACGCACCGTTCGGATTCGCGGGTTTGATCGACGTCGAGCAGTTCGACGACCTTACACTGAGAAGCGAAGACCCTTGCTGAAGCTTGAAACCCCGACGTAAACGTCAGGGCTAAAAACAGGGGCCGAACACACGGGTGATCTGGATTCCGAGTTCGTGCTTTCGGCAACCGTGCAGGACGGAACCGAACCGGACTCGCAGATACCGTGTGACGCAGTGATCGATGCTCAGGAGAATCTTCAGCGAACCGGCAGTGACGAAGTCGCCGCAGACA
Source organism: Planctomycetota bacterium (assembly GCA_029977045.1). Lineage (GTDB taxonomy): Bacteria > Planctomycetota > Planctomycetia > Planctomycetales > Planctomycetaceae > JAPOLP01. The sequence continues at coordinate 2,453 of JAPOLP010000832.1, read as the reverse complement.
AGGACTACCACGCGAACGTCCAACCGGCTGGCTGCAGCGAACTGGGCCAGAGAACGTACATCCCCGAGCCCTCGTCACCGCACCAACGGAAGTGGACCGACAAGTGCGACGAGGTCGTGCGTGCCGTCACGAACAATCGTCGCCGGATGAAACGGACCAAGGGCAGGCAACTGCAGAAGCTCCGCAGCGAGCGCGTCGAACGCAGCTTCGCCCATGTCTGCGAAACCACGGCGCCCGCCGGACGTGGCTGCGAGGCCTGAAGAAAATCAACAGGCGTTACTCAGTGACGGTTGCCGCTCACAATTTCGGCCTGCTGATGAGAAACCTGTTCGGGACCGACCCACCCCCGCGAGTTTATGGCGTTGCAGCCTCTCCAGCTTCTCCGTTCTGCAGCCGCCGAGGCCCTGAACGCCATCAGCGCGGCGCTGGGGCTCTGACGAAGCAGCCGCGTCCGAAAACGCGTCACCCCTGCTACAGACGTCACTCCCTCTGCGTCGTCCCATAACCCGATTTCTTCAACGGGCAGCTCACCTGCCCCGCCAGCGCTAGACATATCTCGGACGCGCTCCAGCTGAACGTCACGGGTCTGGCATGTCACCCATTAAGTCTTCGAGGTCAGCCTGAGAAAACTGGTCATACAAAAACCGTGCCGCGCCAGCTCCGAAACTCGTGACTCTCGCCGGAAAGTCTTCGCCATCTTCAGTAGCCAATAGCGAATCAAGATTCTCGAGAACGCGTTCCTTCGCATAGACCGGCACCTCCGGATATTTCGAGGCGTCGGCGAGCTTTGCTCGATACTCAATCAGTTGCTGACGAAGATTCATGATCGTTCCCTGAGCTAGGGGCGTTGTTTGATGTGACTGGCTGGTACTCACCGAGAAAGCAGCACAGTTCGTTCAACTCGTCGACCCGTCGCAGCCGCTGCCAGATCGCTTCCCCCGACATCTCGACTTCTTTACCACTTGCTTTTGGAGCCTGCTGGGGATCATCACTCATTCACTCCAGCTCCGCTCTCGTATGACGCTTCAAGAACCGCCAGCCAGGCATCGATCGATTTGGCGGCAGCAAAGGCGATGCGGGTCTCTTCTGATTGAGGATGCTGGCGGGAGAACTTGATGGCGTGCTTCCGCATCGTCGCCAATGACTTCTTCTCGTCGTAGATCTGCTGGCACAGGTCGAGTTGCATTCTCAGGACGCGGGCCTGTTCGGTGAGGTCGGGTGAGAATGGCTCGCGACCGGCGGCGAGATCCTGGGTCTGGCGGAAGATCCACGGGTTGCCGATCGCTCCGCGGGCGACCGAGACACCGTCGACGCCAGTGTGGCGCAGCATGTCGAGGCAGGTCTGGGCGGTGAAGACGTCGCCGCTGCCGATGATGGTTCGGTCGCCGACGTGCTGTTTGACCTCGCGGAGGAAGTCCCAGTTGCTCGGTCCGACGTACTTCTGTTCGACCGTCCGGCCATGAACCGTGACGCCGGCAACGCCGCGTTCAAACGCACCGTCGAGGATCCGGAAGAAGCGGTCGCGGCTTTCGTTCGAGTCATCAATGCCGCGCCGCATCTTGACGGTCACCGGGATGTCGGGCGGCACGGCGTGCCGGACACGGGAGACGATTTCGAGAGCTGTCTCTGGCTGGCCCAGGTGATACCCACCACGGCAGCCGCCGACTGCCGACTTCACCGGGCAGCCGAAGTTGATATCGATGACGTCGAAGCCGGCCTCAGCCAGTCGCGTTGCCGCCGGACCAAAGTCGTCCGGTTCCGAGCCCATCAACTGAGCCCCGACCGGATGTTCCTCGTCAGTGACCAGCAGATGGTGCTTCGTCCGCGCTCGGTCTTTCAGGTCGAGCACGAACCGGTCGATGAGCACCTCGGCGATCGTGTAAGGAGCACCAAGCCGGCGAGCAACAATGCGCATCGGCCAGTCGCTGTAGCCGCTGAGTGCCGCCTGCACGACCGGGAAGCCGATCTCGACCGGGCCGATCTTCAACGGTCGGGGCACAAAACACGCCGCCGCCGATTCGTCGCGAGAACAAATCGGCGGCGGCAGAAGATCGAGATCAGAATTGACGTTCGCCATTGTTGAGACGATGGCTCGATTGGAATGCAGGCCGGATAAAGCGGAGCGCCGCTCCGGCAACACAAAGGTGCGACAAGACGTTTGCCGGAACTGCGTCGCTGCGCTCCTGGGTCCGGCCTACTTATAGCTGCATCTACTCGGCGGCGATCTTCCACAGGTGGCCGTCGCTGCGGACGAACATTTCGTTGCCGGCGATCGCTGGCGTGCCGAGGATCGTTTCGGCGAGTTCGTTCGTGCCGACCAGTTCGCCTTCTTCGCCGCTGATGTCGACGACCTGGCCGACTCCGCTTTCGTTGAAGATGACCATGTGCTTGCCGGCGACGACGGGCGTCGCGCTGAACGGGCCGGTCAGACGCAGCTTCCACAGGATATTGCC
>JAPOLP010000581.1 GCA_029977045.1 Planctomycetota bacterium | reverse complement strand
TTGAAGGGCTGATAGACCGAGCGACGATTGCGGATGAAGTCGGGAACCTTGCCGGCCCAGGTGGGCGGGTTCACATTCCCGCCGAGACCGTTGATGTTGCCCTCGAGGTCCAGGCCGAGTGACGGGCCGCCTCGACCGGGATCGAGCTGGCCACTGGCCATCAGCATGGAGTCGCGGATTCCTTCGGCTGCCAGACGTCGCCGGGGCATGTGCCACAGAAGCCGGTTGTCGGGGTCATGCTCAGCTGCGTCTGCGTTGTAGGACGACGCCATCTGATAAGTGCGTGAGAGAACGATGTGGCGGACGGTCTTCTTCAGTGACCAGGCGCCGTCGGTACGCATTCTGTCGGCGAGAAAGTCGAGCAACTCCGGATGGCTGGGTTTCTCGCCATGAACACCGAAGTAGTCGACCGTGCGAACGAGGCCCGCGCCGAACAAGTGATGCCAGACGCGGTTGATCAGCACTCGCGAAGTCAGCGGGTTGCCGGGATCGGTCAGCCACTGCGCGAGCTGCAGTCGCCCGCTTGTTTCGCTCGGTATCTGATAGTTCTGCGAGGCAGGCACCGCGTTAAGGAAGCCTCGCGGAACGACATCACCGAGAGACTGAAAGCTGCCTCGCCGGTAGATCGGACTGTCGCGGGGTTCGTCGACATCTCGAACTGCGAGTGCCTGCATCCGGTCGGGCCGGGCGTCGTCGAGCTGTCTGCTGAGAGTGGCCAGTTCGCGATTGATTTCGGCGATGCGAGGATTGGACGGTTCAACTCGCGGTCCGCTGAAGATCTGCAGGGCGATGTTTCGCTGGCCAGGAGTCCCGACATCAACAGTGTGCGAATGATTGATGCCCGCACCCGACCAGCCGGGGATGACGCTCTTCGCATAGACCGTTCGATTCGTCGAAGCCTGCTTGCCCACAGTGGCACCGAGCTGGCACTTCTCAAAGTCTTCCGAGAACACGACTCGCGAGGTTTCAGCTTCTGCAATTGAGAGATCGTCGATGGCACCGCCGAAGCGGCCTGTGTAGTCGCTTGCCGTGATGTGCAGCGTCACGTGACCAGAGCCGTCCCCCCTGTAGTCAAACGACGCCTTGCTGAGCTGCTGGGCGTCAGGTTTCCCCGACCAGACACCAGGCCGATGAACGTGCCAGGCCAGCACGCTGCCGTCACCACGTAGAACCTGAATCAGAAGTCCGTCCTCGGCGTTAGTTGCCTGGCTTGCTCCCGCCCAGACCGACGGGCCAGCGAGAAATGAGACGCGGTAACTGCGACCGGACTCGTTTGCTGCAATGGCCGATTCGAGCGTCAGGGCGTTGGCCTGCTCGCTGATGGCTTTGACGGCGAACCGCTGCTGTTCGTCCTGACGCTGCAGGTCTTCGAACTCAGTCTGAAGCTGCTGGCGACGCTGCTCCAGTTCCTTTTCAAGTTGGGCGAATCGTTCGATGGCTTGCGGAGAAGCTGGCAGCGGAGTGTGCGTGATCTGGCTCCAGACGCCGGGCCCGTCGTAGCTGGTGGTCAGCGAGCTGTGAAAGATGCCAGCCAGCGCGTAGTAGTTGGCGGTTGGAACGGGATCGAACTTGTGGTCGTGGCACCGGGCACAGGAAAGCGTCTGACCGAGGAACGTCCGACCGATCCGGTCGATCTGATGATCAACGATGTCCGCCGCGAGCTGCCCCTTGATGTAGTTCTGCAGTACCCAGGGACCGATCGCCAGGTAACCCGTAGCGATGATCTGCTCACGCTGCTGCTCGACATTCTCAAACGGAAGCAGGTCGCCAGCGATCTGTTCGTGGACGAAGCAGTCGATTGGTTTGTCATTGTTCAATGCGTTGATGACGTAGTCGCGGTACCGCCAGGCGTCGCGAATCAGCATGTTTCCGCTGACGTCCGCCAGGTCGGCATAACACGACAGATCAAACCAGTGCCGCGCCCAGTGATCACCGAAACTGGGCGAATCGAGCAGCCGATTAACCACTTGTTCGTAAGCGGCATCTGACCGGTCGCTGACAAACGCTTCGATCTCCTCGGGCGCAGGCGGCAGGCCCGTCAGATCAAACGTGACACGGCGTAGCAGCGTGTAGCGGTCGGCGTCTCCAGCGGGAGCGAGTCCCTCTGCCTCAAGTCGCTGCAGAATGAAGGCATCAAGATCATCACGAGGCCAGGCCTCTGTCTTTACCGAAGGCACACTCGGTCGGACGATTGGCTGAAGTGCCCAGAGATCAGCGGGATCGGTCTCCGGGACCTGGGACTTGCGAGGGTCGGGTGCCCCCATCGCGATCCACTTTTCCAGCAGAGTGATTTCCTCTGCCGGGAGTGGCTTGTCCGGAGGCATCTCGTAACCCTCGAAACGCACCGCCTGGATCAGCAGACTCTCGTCGGGTTTTCCGGGGACGATTACCGGGCCTTCGCTGCCGCCTTTAGCCCAGCCCTGGCGGGAGTCGAGCACGAGACCGCCCTTCGCCTTGCCGGCCTCGTGACTGTGGCACGAGTAGCAGCGTCGTTTCAGGATCGGGGCGATTGCTGTTTCAAAGAAGTGGACTTCGTCGGCGGACGGGACGTTTTTAGACGCAGCGTCAATGGACGCATCCTGCGCGCAGCTCGAACTGACCCGACCCGCAAGAACGAGGCAGGAGACGACAGTCGCGGCGAACTTTCTGAGAGACGCAGCCTCTGCTGTTCTTGTTCTCATCTCATTGCCTTCCGCTTGGGGCGGGGTATTCGCAGCGAAGATCGCGAAGGCGACAGCGAACGAGGCCTTACTCGTCGCTGGGGCCGGGAGTCGCTTCCGGGCGAATCAGGTGGAGCATCCGGGAGAGGTCGACGACTGATTCGGCCTGCATCTTGTCGAGGATACTCGCCCGCTGATGAGCGATTGTGTTGGGGCTTGTGCCGAGAGCGAGGGCGACCATCTTCGTGCTCTTGCCGTCGACGAGATGCTCCATGACTTCACGTTCGCGGTCGGTCAGCGACGCCAGATTCCGCTCGATTTCGATCTGCTCGGAGTTCTGCATGCGGAACTCGCGGTCGGCGGCGAGTGCTTCCTCGATGATTCCAAGCAGCCGTTTGCGGTCGTACGGTTTCTCAACGAAGTGCCAGGCGCCGGCTCGCATTGAGTCAACAGCCATCGGCAGGTCGCCGTGTGCAGTCAGCATGATGACCGGCAGATGCGGAGCGTCTTTTGCCAGCAGACGCTGCAGTTCGAGGCCGTCCATGCCCGGCATTCGGACGTCGAGAATCAGACAGCCCGGCAGGTCAGGCGAATACGCGTCGAGAAAACTCTGTGCATTCTCGAACGGCTCGACCGAATGGCCGACAGCCTTCAGAAGAAGCGACAGCGACTCGCGAACGGACGCGTCATCATCAACGACAAAGACGGTTGGCTCTGCACCGGAGTGACTCGACACAGCGGCGGTTGAGGCTGCGTTCTCGGGTTTTCTGGCGGCTTTCTTCCTGGCCATCAGTCAGTGCTCCCGGTTCGTGTCGGCAGAGTGAATTCAAAGGTGAGCCCGCTGTCGCGGTTCCGTCGTGCGGTCAGCGCGCCGGCATGAGATTCGATGATGGACCGGCAGATTGCCAGGCCCATTCCCAGCCCGGACTTCTTCGTCGAGAAGTACGGTTCGAACAACTGATTGAGATTCTCGTCGGCGATCCACGGGCCGTTGTCCGAGATGCTGACGCGTACGAAGTCATCCGTCTGAGCCGACGTGATCGTCAGAACCCGCGACTCGACTGGCAGAGATTCCATTGCCTCCATGCCGTTGCGCACCAGATTCAGAATGACCTGCTGAATCTGCACGCGGTCGGCGGGGATGATCGGCAGGTCGCCCCGAAGCCGCATCTCGACACGATGCTGCCCCTGTTCGCTCTCGTGGCCAACCATCTCGACGGCTTCGTTGATGAGCCCGTTAACGTCGGTCGGCGACTGCTCGGGCTCGCGCTTGCGGACCAGACGCCGCAGCCGGCGGATGATCTCGGCGGCCCGTTGCGACTCGGAGACAATCCTTTCCAGCAGCAGCCGGTTCTCTTCGCCGGTCAGCATTCCGGACTCGAAGCCGGCGAGCGTGGCTTCTGCGTATCCGACGATCGCGGTCAGCGGCTGATTCAATTCGTGAGCCATTCCAGAAGCCATCTCGCCCATGGTGTTGAGCCGTGCCAGGTGCGCGACTTCCGCCAGGTGCTGCTGCCGCTGAATGCGGCGGTGAGCTTTCTGCAGGTCAACCTCGCCGCGTTTGCGTTCGATGGCGTAGCGGATCGCCCGCGCGAGCAATCGAGGATCCATGTGGCCCTTGACCAGAAAGTCCTGCGCCCCCTGGTTCAGCGATTCGAGCGCGATCGCTTCGTCATCGATCCCCGTCAGTACGAGCACCGGCAGTTCGGGCGGGGCGAGCCGCAGTTTCTCACACGCGGACGGGCCGACGCTGTCCGGCAGCGTCATGTCGAGAAGTGCTGCATCAAATGGCTTGCCGTCTGCTTCCGCAGCGGCGATTAGGTTGAGCGCCTCGCTGAGCCGCTCGGTCGCCGTCACCTGACAGCCGTGCTCGAGCGCCTTCTCAAGCATTCG
>JAPOLP010000162.1 GCA_029977045.1 Planctomycetota bacterium | reverse complement strand
TGGCACTGGTATTCACTGCGTAGCGGCGGACGTAGTTCAGATCCGCAGCAATGCACGCGGCGGCAGCTTCCACCCGGTAATAGTTCAGAGCTTCCGCAAAACGAGGTGACGCGACGGCAGCCAGAATGCCCACGATCAGCATCGTGATCGTCAGCTCGATCAGCGAGAAACCGCGACGCGACCTGCGCGAGCATCGAACTCTCAAGGCTGTTGTCTGAGCACTTTTCATCGCGTTGTCATTGTTTACTGCAGCAAACTGGCGTCAGCGGCCGCAGATCGTGAATGGTGCGACGCTCCGCGCAGCGAGATCGCCTTTTCAATCTCACCGACGACGAGCGGTTCGTGATTTTCGCGGACAAACTCACCGCCGCGATGCAGCAGGCGGTCCGTGCGTTGGCGGGATGTCTGGCAGAGTTCGATCATTCGAGGAAGCTGCTCGATGAAACGTTCGACAAGTTCGGCATCCCAGGTCTTTCCGGCACCGTCCGTCAGAATCTGTTGTGCCTTTTCCAGCGGTATTCCGTTGCGGTACGGGCGGTTGCTTGTCATCGCGTCGAAGGCGTCGGCCACGGCCAGCAGGCGAGCGATCAGCGGGATCTCTTCGCCGGCCAGCCCGCGCGGATATCCCGAACCGTCCCACGCTTCGTGATGATGCAGCACGCCGGGCAGCATGTCTTTCAGTGGCTCCAGCCGTTTCAGCAGGTCATAGCCACGCTGTGGATGCTCCTTGATCTGTGCGAACTCTTCGTCGGTCAGTTGTCCTGGTTTCAACAGGACGTCGTCGGCGACTCCGACCTTGCCCAGGTCGTGCAGGAGGCCTGAGAGATAGACCGTTTCGCATTCTTCCGGAAGCAGGCCAACGCTGGCGGCGAGCTGGCGGGCCATCGCAGCCACCCGGTCGCTGTGGCCGAAGGTGTATTCGTCGCGGGCATCCAGAACGGCGACCAGTGACCGCACCAGTTCCGTGGTGAGATGTTCTTTCTCCGCGAAGTGTTGCCGGTTCTGAGCGTGCGAAGTCAGCAGAATGCCGGTCGACTCCAGCAGTGACGCTTCGACGGTGCCGAGTTCGAATTCGGATGGTCCGCCTGTTTCAAATTCCTGGGCGTCTGGAACCAGGTCGCGATCGATCGCCACCAGCCAGCCGCTGATAACGCCATCACGGATCAGCGTCGTCATCGCGAAAGTGTCTGCCGACGGGCAGAGTTCCCGCAGCTCCGGACAGCGGGCGGCCGCTCGGACGGATGGCCGCGTTGACTTTGAATTGGCGAAGCGTCGGATCAGTGCGAGGACTTCCGATTCCGGAACGGGCTTCGTCGCCACACCGGAGACGATACGCCCCGGAACCGCTTCCTCAGTTGTTTCATCGGCCAGAGGAGCGACCAGATAAAGCGCCCGGACGGACGTCAGTGATTTCAGTTCTGGCAGGATCTCGTCTGCGACATCCGAAAGAGGCCTCGTGACCTCACAGTCTTCCGCATAGCTGACGATCTGCCGCAGATAAGTTCGTTCCTCAAAGTCCGCCGTCACCTGCCGCCGGTATTCGTCGACGGTCAGATTCAGGTCACTGACTTCCGCCGAACTGAGCAGTGAGGACCGCAGCATGTTGCCGGCAGCTGCTGCCAGGCGTGCGGGATCGACGCGAACGTTCCCCAGAGCGATGGTGATGGGAGCCCCGTCATCGGTGATGGGAATCGCGACAAGCGTCCGCATATCGCCCAGGTTCAGCGATGCCGACTGTCCGCTGCGCAGCGCGTCGATCTTCGAATCCAGCCACAGAACCAGGTCCGCGTCGAGTTCGTCCGCCATCGTGCCGCAGACCGGCTCCCAGCGGCTACCGGCTTCCGTCCAGACTTCAAACGCGGCACCAAACGTCTGCCGCAGGCGGGTACAGGTCGCAGTCAGAGCGACATAGGAATCGAGACAGGAGAGGTCCGCCATCGAACTGTTTCCCTGTGAGAGACTTCTTCGCTGTGAAAGATTTCGGCTCGGCCTGGAAGCAGGATTTCTGCCGGCGCGCGACGCTCCGCACGGATCGCATTGCAACGCATCTAACCTCATAGGTCAGAAAGCAGCCCGGTGAGGCCGCAATGTCATTCTGGTCAGGCAATTTCCGCAGGTTCGGTTGATCGGAAGAGATGTCCGACGATTGCTGCCATTAAACGGCGTGCCGGGCAGCTGTGAGATTGAGCATGCCCCGTCGCCGCATTCGCGCAGAACGCGGGCCTCGAATTGGGCATCCACGTCAATCAACGTCTGCGATCTGCGCGAACGCGGCTACCTGGTCTCAGTGGGTTCGCAGGCTCCTGGCGTGATTTCGCCCTGAACGGGAGGTGACCCCCTGAAACGGTAGAAATACGACGTCTGTCGTGGTGGGGGAATTTGCCCGCCTTGCGCGGCGACCTAGGTTCGAGTGCGGTCAGGAACTGGCTGCCCATTTGCGATTCGAGTGTGCCTGGCGGCGTCGCGGTCCCCTCCTGATGACGCGTTGTCCGGCCACTTCACAACCAACTTGTCGCGGGCTGAGGGAATTCAAAATGAAACGTCATTTGGTCAACTGTCAGAAGTCGACGCGTCGCGGCTTTACGCTCGTCGAGCTGGTCGTCGTCGTGCTGATTCTGGGAATCATCGCTGCAGTGGCATCGCCAAGCATGTTCGATGCGGCAGGCGACGCTCGCGACAGCGCTGCTCATCAGTCGCTCACCGTCGTGCGTGACGCGATTCAGCTTTACCGGGCTCAGAACGGCGCTCTGCCGGGCGAAGCTGGAACGGAAGCTGACCTGAAGTCGGACCTCGACACGTACATCAATGGCCCGTTCCCGACGATCGAAGTCGGCAACAACGGCAGCACGGTTCGCGTTGCAACTGCCGGCACTGCTTTGAGTGCCAGTGGAGCGCAGAGCTGGGCGTACGACAACGTTTCTGGCGAGTTCATCATCAACCACGCGTCGTACTCCAGCCTCTAACGGCTGGCGACTCGCTGGTTGCTGCAACCTGATTCGGTGAATTGGCCACCGAGGAACAAAGTCATGGCATCCCGACTGCGGATTCTGATTGCTGAAGACAACCGAGTGCTGGCGGACGTGATGCGGTTCAACCTGGAAGCGGAAGGCTTCGAGGTCACCGTTGCTCACAACGGCCAGAAGGCCCTGGGCATTGCTCAGACCGAGTGCTTTGATCTGATCATCAGCGACTACCAGATGCCGGGCCTGTCGGGTGAAGAACTGCTGCGGGGCATCCGCGCGGACTCGGTCAACACCACCGCGGTCTGCGTGCTCTGCTCAGCCAAGGGCTACGAACTTGATGAGGAGCAACTGAAGGACGAGCTGGGACTGCACTCCATCGTGATGAAACCGTTCAGTCCACGGGATCTCGTTGTTCTGGCTCAGGAGATCGAAACCAACCCCGGTCCCACCGGATTGTGCGCGACAAAGCTCGTCCTGAGCTGAACGCGTCGCGGGGACCGGCCCGCGTTCGGGCACTGGAGGCACCATGCCGGCGAGGAGTGAAACATCAAGTGTGACGGCGTCGAACCTGACGCTGCGTCTGCTGACCCTGCATGTCGCTGCTGTCGGCGCGGCTCTGCTGCTGGCCGTTGGCCCGTTTCTGCTCACCAGTGATCCGTCGATTCGCGCGGCAGGCGTCGCGTCCGGACTGCTGGTTTCCGTGCTGCTGGTTCTGATGTCCCTGCCAGCCGTGCTGCGACCGAGCAACCGCATCCGCCGCCAGCTGGCCGCCTTTCCGGATGATCCTGAAGCCGTCTGGGATCCTCAGCCAGTTAACGGTCGAACGTCCGTCGAAGCCGGCTGGAACCGTCTGGTCGCCGCCGCCAGAAACTGGCACCTGCTGACTCAACTGGAACGCCAGATTGGCGAATCGCTCGACGGAGCAGCCGGCAACGTTCACAGCCAGGCACTCGACGCACTGAAGGAAGGCGTCGCGATCACGGATTCCGACAATCTGCTGCTCGCCGTGAACTCCGCGTTTGCTTCACTCTGCGTGTGCGAACATGAGTGCGAGCAGAGCTCGTTCAAGGGTCGTCCCATCGAGGAATGCCTGCCGGACGATGTCGATCTGGGTCAGTTCCGTGCTGTTTCCCGACCGGTCACCATCGACGTCGATCAGCTTGTCGATGGCGAAATCCGGCACATGCAGATTGCGCGACGTCCGCGGTTGAACGAGTCAGGCCAGATCGAGGGTCACGTCTGGACGCTCCGCGACATGACGCAGCAGCATCTGGCCGAAGAAGCTCGCGAACAGTTTGTCGCGTCGGCAACGCACGAATTGCGAACGCCGCTGGCCAGCATCCGGGCTTACGCCGAAACGCTCGCCACTTCGGAAAACATCGACCGGGAACAGCAGAAGCGCTTCTTCAACACGATTCAGAGTGAAGCCTCGCGGCTGGGCCGGTTCATCGACGACCTGCTCGACGTCAGCCGGATGCAGGCCGGTTCGCTTTCACTCGATTGTCACGAGACCGATATCGCGCGACTGATCACGGAAACCGTCGAAAAGATTCGTCCGACGATGGACCAGAAGCAGCAGACGTTCGACGTCGAGCTGCCGTCCAAACTGCCGCACCTCAACATCGACAAAGGCAAGATCAGCGCGGCGCTGGTCAACCTGCTGGGCAACGCGTCGAAGTACACACCCGACGGCGGTCGCATCAGCTTCCGAGTCGTCACCAGCGGCCAGAACCTCGAGTTCACTGTTACGGATACGGGCATCGGCATCGCGCCGGAAGAACTGTCGCAGGTGTTCGAACGGTTCTTCCGCAGCGACGACGACCGCGTTCACGAAGTCTCGGGCAGCGGCCTGGGCCTGACACTGACGCAGGAGATCGCTCGTCTGCACGGCGGCGACGTTCTGGCCGACAGCCAGCTCAACAAAGGCTCGACCTTCCGGCTCGTTCTTCCGCTGACAACGGGAGTCTGATCATGGCGGAAGTCTTCAAACAGGGAGCCGTCGACATCGTTCGCGGGTCGGATCGACTGAACGCCGAACACGCCGAGGCGCTGCGTTCGCTGGTCGACGCCGTCGTTAAACACGGTCAGCCGAAGCTGGTCATCGACCTGATCAATGTGCCGCTGATCTACAGCGACGGTCTGGAGTTTCTGCTCGACACGCGCGACTTGTGTCTGCGTCGCGGAGGCGAGTGCAAGATCGCGGGAGCCGGTCCGCTCTGCCGTGACATCCTGCGCGTGTCTGGAGTCAACGAAGAGGTCGAACTGCTTCCAGACATCGTGTCCGCAGCCGGGAGTTTCGCACGATGACGACTCCCGTTCTGACACCGCCGCCGCAACCCGCCAGCCGCCGCCGCTTCATTCGCCGAACGGTTAGCGGTCGAGGTGCTCCGCTGGGCGAACGCCTGGTCGCCGCCGGTGTGATCACGCGCGACGAACTGGAATCCGGCCTGCAGGAACAGTCGAGCCGCGGACTGAAGCTCGGTGAAACGCTGATCGCGCTGGGCTTTATCGAAGAGAACGAGCTGCTGCCGTTTCTGGCTGAGCAGATGGGCGTGCATTCTGTCGAACTGCGTGACGGACTGGTTGATCCGCAGGTGGTCCGCCTGATCCCGCAGAGCATGGCCGAATCGCTGAACTGCCTGGCGATGTGCCGCGTGAGGAACCGTCTGGCCGTTGCGATGGCCGACCCGACCGATCTGGCCGTCGTCGACCAGCTCGCTCACACGACGGGTCTGCAGATTCGCCCTGTACTGGCACTGCGAGCCTCGATCGACCGCCTGCTGAGCCGCTGTTACCAGGACGGTTTTGAAGTCGACGCCGTCACCGCCGACATGGACGCGTCCGACGTCAGCATCAACGAAGACGCGTTTCAGTTAGACGTCCGAAAAGTTGAATCGATTGACGACAGCGCGCCAGTCATCAACCTCGTCAACTTCATGATTCTGCAGGGCGTTCGCCAGGGAGCCAGCGACCTGCACATCGAACCGGGCGAGCAGCACTCGTCGGTGCGCTATCGAGTCGACGGCGAGCTGCGCGAAGTCCTGCGTCCGCGCCAGGAATTCCATTCGGCGATCGTGTCGCGCATCAAGGTCATGGCGAAGATGGACATCGCCGAGCACCGATTGCCGCAGGACGGTCGCGTGCATGTCGTCGTCGATGGCCGGCAGATCGACCTGCGAGTATCAACGCTGCCGACCGTGCTGGGCGAGAAAGTCGTGCTCCGCGTTCTGGACCGCGACAGCGTCACGTTTGAACTGAGCGAACTGGGCTTCCCTACCGCGCAGCTGGACGAGGTCAAGCGGATGCTCGCGAAGCCGTACGGTCTGATGCTCGTCACCGGGCCAACGGGTTCGGGGAAGACCACAACGCTGTACTCCGCCATCGAGCTGATCAAGTCGGTCAAGCGGAACATCATCACGGTCGAAGACCCGGTGGAGTACCAGCTCAAACTGATCAACCAGGTTCACGCCAACACGGGCACGAACCTGACATTCGCTCGAGCGCTCCGGGCGATTCTGAGACAGGACCCCGACGTGATCATGATCGGGGAAATCCGCGACGGCGAAACGGCGGAGATCGCGATCCAGGCGGCTCTGACCGGGCACCTCGTTCTCAGCACTCTGCACACGAACGACGCGGCCGGAGCAGTGACACGTCTCGTCGACATGGGAGTGGCACCGTACAAGATTGCGTCCGCGTTCGTCGGCGTGATCGCCCAGCGGCTTGTCCGGACGATCTGTCCCGACTGCCGCACTCTGTATTACCCGCCAGCTGCCCTGTTCGACGAAGTGAATTACCAGGGTAACCGCGAACGCCAGTTCGCACGCGGCGAAGGCTGCCAGTCGTGTTTCGACACCGGCTTCCGAGGCCGAACCGGTCTGTACGAAGTGCTCGCTGGCGATCGCGAACTGCGCGACTTGATCGCGGAGAACCCCCGCGTCGACAAGCTCCGCGACTGGCACATCGAACACGGCGGCACCACTCTCCTGGCAGAGGGCCTGCGCCGAGCAGAAGAAGGCATCACATCACTGGACGAAGTCGTCCGCGTCGCAAGGTTTGATTAAGGACCGCTCCGAAACAAATGCTCACTTTCATACCAGCACGAAGCGCAAGCGAGTGATTCGTAGTAACGGGCTTCACTTGCTCGCGCTTCGTGCTGGTATCGAGAACTTAGTTTCAACACGTAATACCGATTACCAGCTCATGACCAACGCCCTCACACCAGCGAATCGTCCTTTCGGAGGCCTTGCTCCGCGAGGGGCGACTGCGCTGCGACCGGCTGCGGAACGAGTGACAGAAACAACTCCTCGCGACGTGACGACGCCTTCGCAGTTCTCGATACCGATCAGACGCCCGTCGCGCAGACAGCTCCCGACAAAGGAACTGGTACTCGTCACAACTCAGCTCTGCATTCTCGTGAAATCGGGACTCGATCTGGCGGAAGCGCTGCGATCGATTTCCCGCCGCGCCCGTAACCCGGCGACTCGCGACGCTCTGACGTTGCTGTGGCGAGATATCGAAAGCGGACGGTCGTTCTCCGAAGCCTTGAAAGCTCAGTCCGACGTCTTCGGTGCGACGTTCGCAGCCAGCGTGTCGGCAGGCGAGGCGTCCGGCCAGTTGCCCGACGTGCTGAACCGACTGAAGGACCTGCTGCGGAATGAGCTGAAGCTGAAAAACACCGTGCGGTCGGTGCTCGTCTATCCGGCGGTGCTGGTCGTCGTCGGCGTGCTGGTCATGGCCTCAATGGTCTTCTTTGTGCTGCCGCAGTTTCAGAAGGTCTACATCACGATGGACCGACCTGCTCCGCTGCTGACACAACTCCTGCTGGACGTTGGCAGTTTCTGCCGAGGCTGGTGGTGGCTGCTGCTGCCATCAGCGGCGCTGGCGACAGCCGGGCTCTGGCGACTGATGAAAACACCGGCTGCGTGCCGCTGGCGTGACGGCAAAGTTCTGTCGTTCCGCATGACTTCAACGGTGGTCCAGAACCTGGTCACCGGCCGAGCCTTTGTGCTGATGGGCACGATGATGCACAGCGGCGTGCCGTTGCTGGAAGCCATGCGGCTGGCGTCGAGCACCGTGCGCAACGTGCTGTTTCACGATCTCTTCCGAAAGGTCGAGGACGAAGTTCTGGCGGGTCGTCCGATGGCGCCGGTTCTTGCTCGGTCGAACTGCGTACCCGATGGAACGTCCGACCTGATCGCGACCGCGGAATCATCCGGCGACCTGGCGGGCGTGCTGCGAACGGTCGGCGACTTCTATCAGGAAGAAGGCGAGCAGCGGCTGCGCGATCTCGTCAAGGTGCTTGAGCCGGTCATCATCATCGCGATGGGTGTCGTCGTCGCAGGCATCGTTCTCTCGATCATGCTGCCGTTGATCAAACTGACAACGATGGGAGGCCACTGATGACCGCCCTGGCCACATCAGCATTTGAAGCAACGACAGCGCCCCGCAGGCGAAGCCGACGTCGAACGACGCCGTGGCTTGGTGTCGACGTCGGAACGCACTCCGTCAAGCTGGCGGTCGTCAGTCAGAACGCGGCTGGACACTGGGAACTGCTGCGAGCGAAACAGGTTGCCTGGCCATACCACGCGGATCCGTTTGGTTCGCCGGAACTGCTCAGCGCCGCGCTGCGTGAAGTTCTGACCGGATCGCGAGCTGACTGGGAATACCCGAAACTGCGAAACGTGGCATTCAGTCTGCCCGGTTGTGCGTTGAGTCGTCAGGAAGTCGCCGCCGATTCGCACGATGCAACCGCCGTTGAGCGGTCTGCCAGAGCGGCGATGCAGCAGCTTTACGGAGAACGATCCGAGCAACTGGCTTTTGATGCCTGGCTGCCGGACGCGGTCCCAAACAGTTTCGCTGATGCTCCGTCGACGGGTCTGGTCTGGGCAGACGCGGAAGTTGTCAGCCAGTCGCTGGCCGCGTTCCGTCATTGTCGACTGGCCGCCGACGTACTCGATGCCGAACCACTGACGACAGCCCGAGCCAGTGAGCTGTTCCGGACAGCGTTCTCAGACACGCAGGCGAACTCCGAACTGGTCGTTGACTGGGGCGCGACGGGGATCAGTCTGACCTGGCTGTTCGATGGGCAGCCGCGATTCCGACGGACGTCAATTCAGGGCGGCTTCGCGGAAGCGATTCAGTCGGTGGCTGAGCGGTTTTCGCTGGCCGTCAGCGATGCTGAATTCATGCTGGCCCGGTATGGCCTCCCCGGCGCGGGTTCGTCAATTGCCGGTAACGACGGACTGAGCCAGTCGATCGAGAGCTGTCTGACCGAGCCGCTGCAGATCCTGCTCGACGAGTTCGATCGAACGCTCGGGTTCCTCGGTTCCCGTTATCCGCGGCAACCGGTGCAGCGCTGTCTGTTGACCGGTGGCGGAGCGGCCATCCGCCGTCTGGATGCCTGGTTGAGCCATCAGACAGACATCCCCGCGCGGTCATGGAACCTGCCGACGGGCCGCGACTGTCTGGCCGATTCGTCTTTGCTTCCGGCTCCGGTTTTTGCACACGCTGCTGCCCTGTCCGCACTGGCCTGGGAATTATGAAACGCCACCTAAATCTGATCCCGTTGACGCTTCGCAAACGGCAGTTGCTGGTCTGGCAACTTC
>JAPOLP010000075.1 GCA_029977045.1 Planctomycetota bacterium | reverse complement strand
TTCGACGTCAACGGCGACGACCGGCGTGCTCACAGTTCCGTCGTTCCCGGGCGAGCAGCGAACCGCGACAGCAAGACCGGCAAGTACGCTCACGAAGCGGTCTGGGAGTACCTCTACACGCACCCGGTTGATCAGACCGGCGAGCCTGTTCCGCAGGACGACAACTGCGACAAGAATCAGCGGCAGTAGCCGGACCGCAGTCAGGCTTCGTAAAGCTCGTCGTAAAGACGCCGCTGCAACTGGTCTTCGCTGGCGGTTTCACATTCCCAGATGACGACGACTCGCCATCCGAGAGCTTCGAGTTCCGCTTCGACTTCCTGGTGCCGTTCGACATTGCGCTGGAACTTCGTCAGCCAGAAGTCGACGCGGCTCTTCGGTGTGTAGGCAAAGCGGCAACCGGGATGCCGATGCCAGAAACAGCCATGCACGAAGATCACAGTGCCATAGGCTGGCAGGACGATGTCCGGCTTGCCAGGCAGGTCCTTGCGATGCAACCGGAAGCGGAATCCCATCCGATGCAGCAGCGACCGGACGCGCATCTCGGGCCTGGTGTCCTTGCCACGAATCCGCGACATGTTCCAGCTTCGATGCTGCTTCGTCAGCCGATCCATGCTTCGTTACCCAACGATCACGGGATAGCGGAACGGCGCAAGCCGTCCGGTCTCACGCGACGATCTCTCGCAGCGCTTCGAGAAACCGATCAGTCTCGGCGTCGGTCCCGACGGTAATCCGCAGGCCGTCGAGCGTTCCACCTCCGAGGACTCCGGGAAACGTCATCAACCGGACGAGAATCTTCCGAGTCTTCAGAGCTTCGTACAGTTCGCGATGGCTGCGATCCGGATGCGTCGTCCAGACAAAGTTGGCGTCACTGTCAACGGCGTTGAAGCCAAGTGATCGCAGTTCGCTGGTCAGCCGAGCGCGAGTCGTTCGAATCTTCGCGGCGTTGGCGAGCATCCAGTCCTGGTCCTCGATCGCCGCTGTCGCCGCCGCCAGAGCCAGCGTGTCGCAGTTGTAGCTGTCCTTGACCTTGCGCATTCCGGTAATCACGTCTGGATGTGCGATCGCGAAGCCGAAGCGAAGTCCCGCCAGACTGTACGACTTGCTGAGCGTCCGTGTGATGATGATCCGCGAACCTGACTCGCGCTGCAGAATCTGAGCCCTGTGCGGCTCGTCCGGGAAGTCACCGTACGCTTCATCGAGTACCAGCACGCCGTTCGGTGGAACAAGTTGCGCGATGGTGTCGTGCGACCACGAGTTGCCGGACGGAGAATTCGGATTTGGCACGAAGACAATGCGGCTCTGCTCAACGGTCGAACGGATGCGATCGAAATCCCAGGACCAGTCATCGTTCAGCAGTAGCCGTTCGTGCCGGGCTCCCTGAATGTCTGCCAGCGTCTCGTACAGGATGTAACTGGGGTATGGAAAAGTCACGAGGTCGTCCGCGTCGGCGAATGAGCGGACGATGATCGTCAGGTTTTCGTCGCTGCCGTTGGCCGGAAGGATCCAGTCGGGATCAAGGCCGAAGAGACTGGCAGCTGCCTGGCAGAACTTCCGACCGAGCGGATCCGGATAGACGTTCATTCGTCCGCGGGCGGCTTCTTCGATGGCGGCAACGACTCGCGGCGATGGCGGGTAGGGATTTTCGTTGGTATTCAGCTTGGTCCAGCCGGTGTCCTGCGGCTGCTCACCGGGGACGTAGCCGTCAATCCGCTCGATGGCGGGGCGAAAACGGAGCATTTGTAGCGCTTATTCCAGAAGAGGCGGGTTGGATTCGGATCGATGCCGGATCAAAACAGACAGATTATTGCTTTTGGAGTTCGGCTTCGCGATTCTGCCGGCGCCTCCTGTGTCTGAATGTCTGTTTTCAGGGAACACGGTGATCAGGGATGACCCAACCGGAACCATCCGAGCCGCTCGAGCTGTCACGTCGGTCGCCATTTCTGGCCACGCTGGGAGTGACTCTCGTAGAACGGTCGGAACGGAAGGCGACAATTCGCCTGACCGTTGACAACAGACATCTGAGATCACGGGGAATCGCTCACGGCGGCGTTATCGCGACGCTGCTGGACACGGCGATGGGAGTCGCCGTTTCCGAGCACGCGCCGGAAGGGACGTTTCCAGTGACGGCTCAGCTCGACACAAAGTTCGTCCGCCCTGCCTGGGATGGCGAGGACGTTCTGGCAACTGGGGAAGTCTGCCACAGGGGCACTCAGACGGCGGTCGCTCGGGGTGAAGTTCGGACTCCGGACGGAGTC
This sequence comes from Planctomycetota bacterium, assembly GCA_029977045.1. Lineage (GTDB taxonomy): Bacteria > Planctomycetota > Planctomycetia > Planctomycetales > Planctomycetaceae > JAPOLP01. The sequence goes on along the minus strand of JAPOLP010000075.1, from coordinate 10,583 downwards.
CTGGTTGCCACTGGATCGGGAACGTTTGTTTTTGTCGTCGATCCGGCACCCGGACAGGACCGGCTGCCTCGACGGCCTGACTGATCGGTGAACCAGGCGATCATTCGATTATTGACGGAGACCGCGACGACACCTGCCGGGTCGGTCGGAATCCGGGAATAGTTGGCGGTTGCTGCGCATCAAATACTGCGGACACATCCGGGGGCACTGGGCCACTCGGTTCAATTTGAGTTTCCAGTGAGAATATTTAGAGGAGTTACAGATGAAATCGTTCGTTTCGAGTCTGGCCGCTTTGTTTCTGGCCGTTGGCGTGATCGGATGCGGTGATGCCGGTAGTGCTCCGGAGTCAACTCCGGCCGCGGAAGATCAGGCCGCCGCTGATATGCACGAAGCAATGTCGGGTGGCGAACACGCCGCGTCGGGCCACGAAGCTGAAGCACCTGCTGAAGGTGAAGGCGACGCCGCTGCTCCCGCTGAAGGCGAAGGCGATGCTGCCGCTCCAGCTGAAGGCGACGCCGCTGCTCCAGCTGAAACCGAAGCTGCCGCTCCTGCTGAAGGTGACGCTGCAGCAGCTCCGGCTGAAGGCGAATCCAAGTCTGAGTAATCTGCAGTCTGACTGCTAAGTAAAAGGCCGGTTGCGACACCTGTTCGCAGCCGGCCTTTTTCGTGTACTCAGCATCTCTCAAATCTGGAGAGCTGACTGCCAGTCACGGCTCCCACGTCAGCAAGACGTCAGGCGTCGCCAGTCGGAGTCGAAGGCTGCCGCCACGGAATCAGGCCGGCGGCGATAAGGGCCACCTGGCTGATCCAGTAGATCCACAGGGAGAGCCAGACGCCGTCGGTGAAGCCGTACGAGTGCAGTCCGATGCCGAGTTCGTTGACACCGAACCAGGACCAGCTGGTCACGATGTTGCCGGCGATGGCCAGGTTGGCGAAGCCTCGGTCTGACACTATCCGGTCCCAGCGAGCGTGCAGCAGCAACGCGTTCCAGATAACGATGAGCAGGGCACCATTCTCTTTGGGATCCCAGCCCCAGAACCGGCCCCAGGAATCGTCAGCCCACAGACCGCCGAGCACGGTGCCGACGAAGCTGAAGAACATCCCGAAACAGACGGTGCCATAGATCATCCGTGTCAGGTCCTGCTGCCGCTCTTTCGTCACCCACGGCGTCGCCAGGTTGCCGAGAATCTGGACGATTCCCAGATGCCCGGCGAGGAATGTAGCCGAGTAGCCCAGCGTGATGAGCACGACGTGCGTCGCCAGCCAGAACTGCGTATCGAGCACGGCCTGCAGCACGGCGAACGTGTCACCGTCTCCGGACAGCAGGTGCGAGATTCCCAGCGACGCAGCTCCGAGAGCACTGGCGATCAGGTTGCCGATCCCCAGCTTGAACAGAGACTCGAACACCAGGCCTGCAATCACGCAGCCCCAGCCAATGAAGACTGCGGACGAGTACAGATTAGTCACCGGCGGTCGACCGGAAATGTAGATACGCGCTCCGAGTGCAAACGTGTGGACGGCCAGAGTCACCAGGATGATGAGAAACGCCGATCGGTTGAGCGGCTTCGTCCAGCCCAGCAGACCGACGGCCGTGATGACGAACGCGAAGATGTAGCTCCACGCCTAGTAGTAAAACGGCGAGAAGTGGTTGTAGAACGACTCGAATCCAGTTCGAGCCAGCGACTGCGTTGGCGGTAGTTGCGACTGCAGCCAGCCAGCGTTGTCGTCGAGCCACTTCTGGTACTCGCTGACAGCCTTGTTGAATGCTGCAGTATCTTCATTCAGATGTGCGTCGAGGATGTTCGCAAAGAGGCGTAGCTGCGGGTTTTCTTCGCGTCCCATCATGACGGCAACCATGCTCCGCACCGACGCGTGGGCGACAGTTTCCCACTCGGCGGTCTCGCTGACGTCTCCCTCGGATTCTTCATCCAGCTGTGCTGGCGGAATGGCCAGTGGCGGTGATCGCTGAGCCAGCGACTGTAGCATCGCGAGTACCTGCTGCACGTTTTCCTGCGTGATCTGCGGTGGCGAGAACGCAGTCGACAGCAGATCGAATTCCCCGATCTTTCGCTCCAGACCCAAAACTGCCGTGTCGTATGGCGTGTGATTGTCCGAGGGCTTTTCGCGGGCCAGTGCGGCGTCTTTTGCGAGATCGGAGACGTTCTCCGCGATGTCGTTGATCGAGTAGAGATGGTATTTCCGCTTACTGAGCTTGAGCTTCTCGAGCATCTGCGGGTGATCGATCCGGAAGACCGACTGGTCACGAACATCATCCGATCCCGACATGACATCCAGCAGCCACTTGATGGCTGGCTCTTTGTCGCCGTCGGCATTCCGCATCTCTTCGCGGTTCGAGAGTGCTCGCAGACTGTTTCGCGCGACCGTGTCGAGCGGCTTGACGCGGCCTTCGTAAACAACCGGCAGTTTTCCGAACGCGTGCAGATCGGGCTGACCGTCTTTCGCCGATGGCACCCGGGCTTTGCTCAACAGCCAGCCGCCGATCAGCAGGCTCGCAACGATGGGAATGATCCAACCTGCTCGCCCGCCAGTGTCTTGTTCCTTCTCTCGACTCGCAATCTCATCTGCCTTCTTCGCAATCTTCTCACCAAACAGCGCGGCGAGGATGCCCGGAATTAAACCAAATGAGACTGTGAACAGAATCGTCACAAGCGACCGAGACCATGTTGATGCTCCCAGGCGACTGCGCCGACTCAGGAACCTCAACAGAATGACGAAGAAGTGGGCCAGCATTCCCGTACCGACGATCATGCAGGACGTGTAGGGCAGCATCCAGCCGGTGTTACTGACGACGGACAGCGTTGTGATTTCCTTCTCGCCGGTACGCGTGTTCGGGGGCGAATAGTTGGACTGGTAAAACGTGTCGCCCGAGTAGCGCATCGGGTTGTTCATCCAGATGTGCCGGTTGTCGACCAGCACTTCGCCGGACTGGGCGTCGATGACGTCGACGATCGATCGGTAGTCCATCGGGGTGTTCGTGCCGATGTAGTCCTTCTTGCTGACGTCCGACAGTCGCACGGAGTACGGCTTGTAGTAGCGGCGGAAACGCATCGCGATTTCCCACTCCTTTCCGTCGACCGTGACCAGGTTCCGTTGAAACTCGTTCTTGCCGAGCAGCTCGAAAACAACGCCAGTGAGGTAGGTTCCCAGATCCTCCTTCGATTCCTTGCCGAGGATCCGCACATAGGCCGCCGTCAGGTCAACTCGCCCGCTGGAGTCCGTCCCAGTGGTCGGCTTCGCGGATTTCGAGATGAGCTGCAGTCCGGCTCCGGCGGTGGCTCGGTTCTCAGCACCTGGCCTGGCGTCCTCAATATTCGAGTTCTGCATGAACTCCAGGAACTCGATGTCGAACGGCAGTCCGGGATCGGAAATGACGTTGCCGTCCTGCCCTTCTGCCGCACCGGCAGCGAGCACCAGGCTTCGAGGAATGACAATCTCCTCATCAAAGTCGGGCGAGGATTTGTCGATGACAACAAATTCGATCTCGCGAATGTCCTTCGCGAAGTTGACCGTGTGTCCTTCCTCGATCGCCATCTGCGTTTCGACGTGCAGCGAGTCGACGACGACTTCGTTGATCATCACCAGCGCGATGCCCGCGTGCAGCAGCGTGACGCCGGCTCGCTTTTTGAAGAGCAGGTGGAAACCACCGAGCAGGATCAGGGCGGCCATCTCGGCTTTGACAAGCTGCCAGAGGATGCGCATCGACGAGCTGTTAAAACGCGTATCCATTTCAAACAGCACCCAGTACACAATCCCGGCCAGGGCCAGCGCGGACAGGATCAGCAGCGGCGATTCAGATTTGCCCCTGCGAACGGCTGAGGCGGCGCCACCGATATTGAAGACCAGTAGGAATCCCAGCAGCACTTTCAGGATGGTCCACAGCCGGTCGTAAAACGCGTCAGTCGTCTGCTGCAGTCCAGTCCCGTCGCCCGACGCGATGACCATCCAAGTGGCAACGCAGCCGATCGCCGTCACGACAATGCCTGCTGCCAGCCGATTGCCTTTGGCCTGCACTTTGAACTTCAGGAGATGAGCAGCCAGCAGATTGGCGGCCATCAGCGTGCCGAGCAGGTAACCGCCGGGAAACCACAGTCCAACACCGTCTGGTGCTTTCTCGAACGCAGTTTTGATTGGATCGAAGAGTTCAATACGGGCGAACAGCGGATACCAGACTCTCGCCGGCACCCACGCGAACCAACAACGGAAGTACTCGCGCACGACGTCCCAGATGTCGAGGTCGACCTGAGCCAGCGTGCCGGCCATGACCAGAATCATCGAGCACGCGAACAGCGCGACGGTCAGCTTGAGTGACGACAGCGGTTTCAGCACGTCTTCAAACGCGGCGAACGGTGACACGCCGCCGTCGTCGGTCGACTCAAAGCTGGCATCGCTGACGGGTTCGTCGGTACTGACTGGCTGATCGGCCATGGCCGGTCTCCATTTTATTTGAGGTCGGTCGCGACGTTCGGTCGCGGCTTCGCTTGTCGGTGGTCTGAGGCAGTGCTCAGCGGAACTTCACGGACGTGACGAACTTCCGAAACGCGTCCTGCTGCTCGGGTGACGCGGCGGCTGTGCCGGTCATTTTGAAGAACCAGTTGTTGCCGCCCTGAACGACGATCGCTCCCAGCATGGCCTTCGTCGGATCGTCGCCCTTCAACACAACCAGGTCTCCGGTGACGCCATCGACGTCGATCTTCTCCATGGTCTTCTGCAGTTCGGCGGGATCGCTGATTGGTGACAGGCCCGCCTGGCCTCGCCAGCGGTTGATGTTTGCCGAGACGTCGCCGCCAGCCTGCGAGATATACATCTCTGCGGACTGGCCATCAGCGTTCACGTTCCAGGAAATCCTGCGGAAAGGTTTCAGCGGGCCCGGGGTCCAGCCATCGGGGACGGTAAACGTCATCTCGGGCAGTTCGTTCGGACCGGCTTCGGTCGTCGGTTCAGCCTTGGCGACTGGCGGACCAGCCGGGCCTGGTGGAGGTCCAGCCGGTCCTTGTGGAGCGGGTCGCGAACCGGGAGCACCGCCGCCCATGTTGGCAAACGGGGCTGCACCGCCAGCAAATGGAGCCATGCCTCCGCCTGACGGCGTGCCTTCCAGTTTGACCCAGGTGACTGGAGTTCCGTCGGCAAGCTCAACTCGGAAAATATCTTCTTCCTTTTCGAGTGCCGTCTTCATTCCATCTACCGTCCACGCGTCAAGACTGAGCTGCTTCCGCCAGCGATTGACGTTGTCGAGCAGGTAGTCGTCAGAGGATGAAGCTCCGCCCGGAGCCGGCAGCGGGATCACCGAGCATTCGAGTTTGTCATCGCCCTCGCCGATGACGAACGTCGCGGCGCGCATCCCGGATGCTGGCTCTTCAGTCCAGCCTTCGGGTGTCGTCCAGGTCGGACGTTCGCCGTCGATCTTCAGTGACGTCAGCAGACCTTTAAACCGAGCCGCTTCCGCCGCGAGGGCTTCCTTCGGGCCGGAGATCTTAAAGAACCAGCCGCTCTCACCAATCGGTGCCAGCGCGGCGAGCATTCCATCGGCAGCTGGTGGGGCTTTGGGTTTCGGCACTCGTTGCCGAACAATTTGAGCTTCCTTTTCGCAGCCAGCCAGCAGCAGCGCGGGCAGCAGAAGTGCCAGGCAGATTCGACGGGCCTGAGCCGTGACAGCAGGGTCGTTCATAGTCCTGGGATCCAGACAGTGTTTCTGCATCGTGCCGGTTTTCCGTTGGGGTCTGTCGGAAAGACTGCGAGCGACAGACGGCCACAGCGGAACGAGCACGAACGAGATTCGGGGGGAGGAGCGTCGACGGACGACGCCAACAGGCGGGATCTGGCGAAGCCAGCTGTTTTCGAGGGACTATCGTAGGACGACGCGGAGGAAACGAACACCGTCACCGGGGCAACGGAAGTTGGCGAGTCGCGAGGACGCCGCAGCCTGCAATCAGTACGCGCCAGACCGACTCAACAGCCATAAGGAATCTGCCGATTCCGACCGGTTATGAGAAATCGGTGGCGTCTGATGACTTGCGGACGTCTCGATCCGTCCGGGATCTGTGCGGATTCTCCGGGCCTGCGGGCGCTCGACAGGACGGCGGGCGGCTCTCCGAGCGGTGTAAATCCGCGACGGCTGCCCCGTTTATTCCGCTCGTGCCGGAATCGAAAGGCGGGTCGCGCTGGGCGCTCCCGGAAAATAGTCGGAAACGACAGGTCGCGCTGATTCCGGGGTTAGAATAGCCCGATCGGATGTGTTCCCGGTGCGAGCTGCGCTCGCGCGTGACGCTCGCTGTCCGCCGGAAACCCGGCATCCGGTCATCGAACTCAGTCGTGCAGGACGTATCGGAGGGACTTCCTGTCCCTTCCTTTGACGAGTACCCGATCGATGGCCAGAAAAGACGCACTGCTCCGACTTCGCAGCCGCCTGATTGCCCGCCGCGATGCTCTCCGCAAGAAGTTGTCGCTCGACAAGACCGGCAACGGACGCGGTTCCGGCGACCTGGGCGACGTGGCCTGCGAAGGCGCTCGCAACGAACTGAACTCGCAGCTGGCAACCATCGAAACGCGCGAACTGCGATATGTCGAACGTGCCCTGCAGATGCTCGAAGAGGGCACTTACGGCAACTGCGAACACTGCAGCGGATCGATCCCCGTCAGCCGGATGCAGGCGTTGCCTTACACCGTGCTCTGCGTGAAGTGCCAGAGCGAACTGGAGTCTCTCAGCGACGACGAGCGAGCCGAAGTCGACTGGGACATGGCCTGCGACTACGAAGTTCGATTCAACGAGCAGGACATTCGACCGGAAGACGTCCACCGCACCATGTAGAGGGGTTCGAGATCGACGCAGATCGACCGTACCCGCCCTCAAACATTGATCAACCGAACCGCGACCGCGTCAATGGAGCCGACGATGAACAGCCCCCGCACCCTTGTGACTCTGCTGATTGGCTCAATCGTCGGAGCTGCAGTTGCTACATCCTTCAACGGCTTCGGTCTTGCGACGGTCAACGCGGAGTACTTCTCAACGCGGGAGACGACTGAGGTTTATCGCGAACTCGATCGCGCACAGTCGCCACTGACAGAGACGAGCCGCGTGCTGTCGAGCATCGCCCGCGTCGTCATGCCCAGCGTCGTGCATATTGACAGCGTTCGCGTTGTCCCCAGCCGGGGTCGTGTCGAGGAAACCGGATCGGGCGTCATTATGACCAGCTCGAAGCGTCCCGGTCGTTTCGTCGTTACCAACAAGCACGTCGTTAACGATGCACTGCCCGAACTGCAGAATATTTCGATCCAGCTGGTCGATGGCCGCATCATCCGTCCGACGCAGTCGTGGACGGACAAGTTCAGCGACATCGCCGTGCTGCAGATCGATGTCGACAATGTCGAGCCGCTGCGCTGGGGCGATTCGGACTCGCTGGAAATCGGGAACATCGTGCTCGCGTGTGGCAGCCCGTTTGGTCTCAGCCAGTCAGTCACGATGGGCATCATCAGCGCTCGTGGCCGCAGTTCGCTGGGCATCGGCAACCGCACCGGTGTCCTGAACCAGGACTTCCTGCAAACTGACGCCGCAATTAATCCGGGCAACAGTGGAGGTCCGCTGATCGATCTGCAGGGCCGGCTGGTCGGCATCAACACAGCGATCGCGTCGACACATGGCGGCAATGAGGGCATAGGCTTCAGCATTCCCAGCAATCTGGTGCAGCACGTCGTCGACGATCTCCTTGAACACGGCGAGGTCCACCGCGCATACCTCGGCGTGAAGCTCGATCCTGAGTTCGACTTCAATTCCGCTCAGGGACTGGAACTCGATCGCCTGCGCGGTGCCCGCGTGCTGGAGATTTACGAAAACACTCCCGCCGCCCGAGCCCGGCTGCGGTTCAACGACGTCATCCTCGAGTTCAACGGCGTCGAGGTACTCGACGAGAGCCACCTGATCAATATGGTCAGCCTGTCGGACGTCGGTCGAATGGCCGAAGTCATCGTCTGGCGGGACGGTCGTCGCATCACGCTGCAGGTTGACCTGACTGATCGCCCGACCCGCTGAATCACAGGTCGTATCGATGTGTGGCCGGGGTTAGAGCGAGGTACAAGCGAAACCACGGTCGAAATCCTCTGGTGGAAAAATTCCGGGGATTCCCTCGCAAGCTCGGTCCAGCCCCAGCCACTCGGGACATCTGTGGACTCGCTGCACTCGACCACAGCCACCCGGTGGTTTCTGGCCGTGATCTGCAGAGTCTCGCTAACCCGCAAGGTCTGCCTCCGCTCCTCGACCAGACTGCAAAGCCGCGACAACCGCTTCAGATGGCATAATCTGTCCGCTGGAGATCCGCCGCCCGCCGATAACTCCGGCGGATATTCTGTCTCGGTTCGAGAAGGGAGTCTCGAAATGAAGCTTGTCTCTGGTGTCAGCCTGATTGTCTCCGTCGCTCTGTTCGCTCAGGTGTGGGCCGATACTTCCGAATCCACTCCGCAGGAAACCGAACAGGCAGCATCAGCCGTTGCCGATCAACAGGCCAGCAAGTCAGACACCTCAAAGACAGGCAAAGAGCCAGCCAGCGAAAAGACGGTCGACGGCAAACAGGTTGCCGAAAAAAGTGACGCGAAGCAGCCTGCCATCCGCTGGCAGACCGACCTGAAGATCGCTCACGAAATCTCCCTCAAACTGAACCGGCCCATGCTGGTCGTGTTCGATGCCGACTGGTGCAGCTACTGTCGCAAGATGGAACGCACGACGCTGTCCGAGCCGAAGCTGATTTCGCAGATCAACAACGACTTCGTCCCGGTACACCTGAATCTCGATGACCACAGCCGCGTTGCCGAGATTCTCGAAGTAAAGCGCATCCCCTGCTCGGTCGCTCTCAGCCCGCGAGCTGATCTGCTCGGTCGCCTGACTGGCTACGTCGGTCTGAAGCAGTACGGCGAATCGCTCGACCGCGTACTCGACCTGCACAAAAAGGTCGATCAGCAGGTCGCGAGTAGGGCAAAGTAAGCATCGATCGTGATCTTTTGCGAAAAACTGCGAAAATCGCAGAACGACTCAGTGGAACCCGCGAGTCGAGCCGACAATAATGCTCTCCAATGACGCGCGGTGGAGCAGCCCGGTAGCTCGCGAGGCTCATAACCTCGAGGTCACAGGTTCGAATCCTGTCCGCGCCACTTAGAAACCCTGAAGTCGGTCACGGCTTCAGGGTTTTTCTATGCGCTGATTTCAGAATGTTTCCCAGTCAGCAAGCGGCGAGTTTGTTGCAGGCCAACCAGAATTCGCGAACCGCTGCATCGCGAGAGATCGAACGACGTTGGCTCCGTCGCATCCTGCTGAGTGATCAGTCATAACCCGCCCGACAGACTGCTGTTGGTCTGCCGAAATGCGTTCTCCGGGTCTACAGCAGGCGGGCGGGAATGGACATCGAATTGAGTTCCAGCGATGAGCTGCTGGAGCTGAAGGTTGCTGGCGTGCTCGACAACGAGTCGGCGACACACTTTCAGGACGTCGTCGATGGATCGATTCGCGACGGCTGGCACCGGATTCTGGTGCGGCTGGGAGAGGTCAGTTATCTCAGCTCGGCGGGCATCAGTGCTTTGCTCGCAGCGCAGAAGCGGTTGGCCTCGCTGAAAGGCTTCTTCGGGATCTGCGATCTGCAGGCGGATGTCGAGCGCGTCCTCAAGCAGACGCGGGTGCTCGACGGACTGCTCTGCGATCCGGAGACCGTGCTGGCCGACGTACCGTCCGGGACGATGACTCGCATGTCGAAGATGCGGGTCGCCAGCGAGGACGGCATCGACCTGCAGATCTTCCGGCTTGGCGACGAATACTCGCTCCGCCGCGAACGGGCCGAGTCAACCTGCCAGTGTTTCGGCGAGGCTGCACCGCCGAGCGAATCTCAATTCTCCGCCAGCGATTGCCGCAGCGTTGAGTTTCCGAAAACGACGATCGGGCTGGGACTCGGATCGCTGGGTGAGGACTTCGAGTCCTGTCGCGATCGATTCGGGGAGTTTCTCGCGGTGGCCGGAGCGGTTGCTCAGTCGCCCGCGTCGAGCGGCAGTCTGCCGGACTACTCGGTGCAACTCGGCGACTTCGTTCCCGAGGTTCAGGTGCTGTATGGAGTCCGCTGCGAAGGAGCGTTCTCGCACCTGATCCGGTTCAGCAGCTCCGATCATGAGCAGTCACCGCCGGTCGCGCTGTCATCAGTCGTGCGGCTCGCGATGGCGACGATCGATTGCCAGGCGGCGGCCGTCGTCGTGCTCGGAGAGTGCGCCGGGCTGGTCGGGACGCAATTACGAAAATCGCCCGCTCTCGCGGCGGCAGGCAGTGGTGCGGGAACCGGTGATCGATTCGGGTTTCCGCAGATTCGCGACTGGCTGTCGTTCAGCGCCGAACGAGTGCATCGGCAGTCGCTGGCTCTGGCCGTTGGAGTCGCGGTCTCACCGGATGCGAAGAATGATGAGCCGCTCGAACCGTTTCTGCGACCGTTCGATCGTGACGGCAGACTCGCTGGGCACTTTCACGCGGCGGTGTTTCCGTATCGGCCACTGAAGAAGCGAACGCTCGATCTGGGTTCGTCAGTAGTCGACCTGTTCGACTC
>JAPOLP010000084.1 GCA_029977045.1 Planctomycetota bacterium | reverse complement strand
TCGTGATCAGATTGACGCGATCGAAGCTCCGTACAAGGCCAGCAAGCGGCAATCCGCCGTCGAGAAGTTTCCGCCGGACGTGCGCGACATCGCGACACGCGAACCGGCGACCTGGGACGCTCACGAACAGCAGTTGATGGACCTTGTCCAGCGGCAGATTGACTTCGAGTACGAGCGGATGAAGCTCAAAGACGAAGATCAGAAGCAGGTCGACGAACTGAAGAAACAGCTTGCCGAGTTCGACAGCCTGAAGCCGGCAGCGCTGCCGTCGACGCTGACAGTGACCGACGCTCAACAGAATCCGGCCACGACGTGGATCCCAGGCGATCGGTCGCACGCGGATATTCTGCCGGGTTTTCTGACAGTACTTTCTCCCGGTGATGCGCCGATTGAGGCCGTCGAGGCGGCACCGAACTCGACCGGTCGCCGAACTGCTCTGGCCCAGTGGCTGACGGACCCGGGGAATCCGCTGGCGACTCGCGTCATCGCGAATCGGATCTGGCAGTACCACTTCGGCAACGGCCTCGTCGAAACTTCGAGCGACTTCGGGCATCTGGGTGCTCCGCCAACTCACCCGGAACTGCTGAACTGGCTGACCGACGAGTTCATCCGCAGCGGCTGGAGTTTCAAGGCGATGCACCGCCTGATCTGCCAGTCGGCGACGTACCGGCAGTCGGCGTTTCATTCTGACGCTGACCGCAATGCGGAGATCGATCCGCGGAACCGCCTGCTGTGGCGCTGGAGCATTCGCCGGGTTGATGCCGAGCAGATCCGCGACGCGATGCTCGCCGCATCGGGCGAGCTGGATCTGACGGACTCTGGCCCAGCCGTCGACGCATCGAAACCTCGGCGTTCCATCTTCACGAAGGTGATCCGCAACAATCCTGACCCGCTGCTTAAGTCGTTTGACGTGGCCGACGGTTTCAACAGCACCTCGCGACGCCCGGTCACAACGACACCAACCCAAAGTCTGCTGATGATCAATGGTGAGTGGTCGCTGGCTCGTGCTCAGGCACTGGCTCGGCGCATTGATGCCGAAATCTCCGCTGACGATTCGCCCGGAGCCGACAAGCTGCAACAGGCCGTCGCAACTGCGATGCGTCGCTCGTTTGGCCGGGAAGCGGATCAGACCGAAATCGAAGCCGGCGTCGAGTTCCTCCGAAGCCTGGTCGACAGCCCGGAAGCTGACCGCCCGGTTGTGGGTACACTCGCGGGACTGGAGACTCCGGCGGCGATCATCCGCGAGGAAGACGCGGCGATTCAGTGGAAGCTCGCCGATCAGTCGCTGCTGCCGACCGAGGACTTCACGATCGAGGCCGTCATCCAGCTCGACTCGCTGTACGCGGATGCGAGCGTCCGGACGATCGCCGCGAACTGGAGTGGTGACACCAGCAAACGCGGCTGGGGTCTCGGCGTTACGAGTACGAAGTCTGCGTATCAGCCTCGTAATCTGATCCTGCAGCTGGTCGGCGGTGAACCGTCAGAAGCCGGAACAGGCAAGCCGACGTACGAAGTCATCCCGTCGAATCTGCGACCGGAACTCGACCGGCCCTACTATGTCGCCGTGACTGTCGACGTTGACGATTCCAGCGAGGCCGGCGTGACGTTCTACCTGAAGGATCTGTCGCAGAAGGACTCGCCGCTGCAGACTGCGTCGGTCAAACACAAGGTCACTGGCGACTTCAAGGCGGACCTGAGCTTCGCCGTCGGAGCGCGGGCCGGTTCGAGCCACCATCGCTGGAACGGCCTGACGACCGGCGTCCGCCTTTCAGCTGCTCGACTGACAGAAGACGAACTGCTGATCAACGGTGGCAAGGGCCGCGACGTTATCGGCTACTGGGACTTCAGTGATGCCGAACAACCCGGTCGCGACGTGTCAGGTAACAAGCACGACCTGAAGATCTACGGTGCCCCGACGGCGACAAAGAGCGGCATCCCTGAATTCGCCCTCACCGACTTCTGCCACGTCCTGCTGAATTCAAACGAGTTCCTGTACGTCGACTGAGTGCCGTTTGGAGCTCAACAGTGCGGGCTCACTTGACCTGCAGCTTCAACCACTCAGTTGCGCGGTCGGGCCAGGTGCCGATGTGCGAACCGTCGACGGGGCGCATTCCGTAGCCGTGGCCGCCGTTGACGTAGACGTGCAGCTCGGCGGGGGTGTTCTGCTTCTTCAGGCCGGCGGACAGCAGTACCGAGCCGAGTGAGGACGAGCGGTCGTCGTGTGTGTGGACGATGAAGGCCTGCGGCGTCGTCTTCGTAACTGTGATCGCTGGCAGCAGTGAGTCTGTCGCGGCGTTGTAGATCTGCCACGGATAAATCAGCAGCGAGAACGCCGGCTTGCAGGACTGCTTGTCGACAGCGTCGATTGTCTCGTAAGCGGCAACTTCCTCGGCGGTGTGCAGGATCGAACCAACCTGACCGCCGGCTGAGAACGCCAGCACGCCAACCTTTGCAGGATCGATGTGCCACTTCTCGGCATTCGCCCGGATCAGACGCAGCGAACGCTGAGCATCCTGCAGTGGGCGCTTCCAGGCAGGCTCGTCTTTCGGAGTGACTTCGTTCGTCCGGTAACGCAGGACGAATGTCGCAATGCCCAGACTGTTCAGCCAGGGAGCCGCTTCAGAGCCTTCTTTGTCAGGAACGACCTTCACAAAGCCACCACCCGGCAGAATGAGAATTGCCTGGCCGTTTGGCTTATCTGGCAGAAAGACATCCAGCGTCGGGCGGCGGATGTTGATGACGCGAGAGACCGGCGGATTCTCAACGGGACGCGGCGGCTGAGCTTCGCCTTCAGCATCGGATGTTTCGCCAGGAGCCAGCCCCGGCCAGACCTGCACCTTGATGCCGCTTTCCGGTGGGGCAGCGCAGGCGGCAGTTGCCAGCAGCAGATTCGTGGCAGCAACCGCCGCGAGAAGTCGAATGCAGATCGTCATGGAAATACTCCAGTGAGGGATGACCGAGTTTGGAAGTCCGTCCTACGAAACACCGTTCGACGGCTAACGTAGACTCTCCAGCCCGAGCTGGCGGCGCAGGAGTCCGATCTGTCCGGCGTGCAGGAACTCGTGCTGAGCGCACCAGACGAGTGCCCCCTGCTTCGTGTTGAACATCGGGTGCGGCGGATCGGAAGTTGGCTCGGCAGCAGTCGCGTCGTCGAGTCCGGCCAGCTCATCGAGCGTTCGCTGATGCACGCGCTGGAACAGTTCTCTGATCTCAGCGACTGGAGGATACGCACTTGCGTCGAAGACAGGCTCCGAGCCCTTGCCGTACAGACGAAAGTCTTCCGCCGACACAAGCTGTTCGTCGTCTGGTCGCACGCCACGAACTCGTTTCAACGCCAGAGCGTACTCGCAGACTGCGAGATGGCCGACCTGCCAGGCAACGTGAGTCACGCCTCCGGGTGGTGACGAGAACCAGTGCTCGTCAGGAATATTCTGCAGCAGGTCCTCGGTGTATCTCCGGGCCTGGCGAATCTGATTGATCGCAGCGGTGAGTTCTGACATGTCGTACTCCAAGGTTCGGTCGTTGAAACGACGAGCTTCTGAAGCGTCAATGCTCAATGCGGTTCGTCGAGCAACCGGAGTAGCTCGCGGACGCGTGACGCAACGTCGTCGATATCGCGTTTCAAGTCACGCGACCGCGATTCGTAAGCGAGCCGTCGGGCCAGGAAGTCGAATTCCTCGCTGTCGGCGTTCGGGACCGTCAGGTCGCGGGCGTCGCCGCGGACCATGCGCAGAGCGTCGATCAGCCGGCGGAGGAACAGGTACGAACTGGCGAGGCTGTCGGCATCCGCGTCCGAGAGAATGCCGACAGCATTCAAGCCTTCGATCGCCTGCAGCGTATTTGAAGAACGAATCGCGGATGCCTTGGCGCCGTGCGCGATCTGCAGACTCTGGACCAGATACTCGCAATCGACCAGTCCACCGTCGCTGAGTTTCGCGTTCCAGGTCCCCGCTTTGACGTGCTGCTGAATCTGCCGTTCGCGCATGGCTCGCATGGCCGCCGCGTCGAATGTCGCACCGTCGTAAACGATGGAATCTCGAAGGCCCGCCAATCGCGCCCCGAGGTCCGGGGTGCCGGCGATAGGCCTTAGCTTGACGAGAGCCTGCCGCTCGAACGGCCAGGCCGGGCCACCTTGGCGAAAGTACGATTCAAACACCGACAGCGCGACGGCCAGTGGCCCCGCGTTGCCGTACGGACGGAGTCGCAGATCGAGTTCGAAGATGCCTTTGCGGCGGGCTCGGATGGCTCGCATCAGCAGCTTGACGACGTCGGAGAAGTAGTCGCCTGCGTCGAGTGCCGCTCCGACCGCGAGCGGGCAGGCGTCGTCGTACACGAACATCAGTTCGATGTCCGACGCAAAACCCAGTTCGCGACCGCCGGCTTTTCCGAGGGCCGCGACAACAAACGGGCATTCCGAGACCGTCTGTGGGAAGCGATCTCGATGCCGCCGCGAGACCTCTTCTCGGCAGATGTCGACTGCGTTTCGCACGACGGCTTCCGCGACGTCGGACAATTCCTCGGCGAAATCCTGGAACTCTGGAGTCAGACCTTCGATGTGCCGCATGTCGACGCGGAACATCTCGCGGTCCTTGAACTCGTTCAGCCGGGTCTGCTGTTCGGCGAAGTCGGCTGCCGAGCCCAGTTGCGTCTGCAGATCGAGATTCAGATCGCTCAGGCTGCGTCGCGCACCGCGACCTTCGGCGTCCTGCAGCACGGGAAACAGGTTGTCGTGCTGAGGCCGCAGGTAGTCGTCCCACAGAAAGTCACTGACGCCGAGCAGTCGGGCGAGTGGTTCGAGAACTTCGCGGCGGTCAATCGTTGCGAGACGTTCGGTCCAGTCGTCGTGCTCGAAGAGCTGCGTCAGGAAATCGCTGAAGTGTTCAAGTGCCCGGCGTGGACCGGGGCTCGTCGGGAGCAGGTGTGTGAAGTGTTTGACGAGGACCACTGCCGCTCGTAGCCGGTTCTGCTGTTCGGGGTCGGTCACCTTGAGTCCGTCCGAACCGACAATAAAGAACGTGTCGATGGCCCGGTGGTCGCGCGTGTTGAGGGCGACGCGTTCGATGCTGAAACCCAGTAGCGTCAGCGAGTTCGCCAGCTCGTACAGGAACCCCGGAGTGTCCTCAGCTCCAACCTGCAGCACGGTGAACCGGTCGGAGACCTCGTTGTCGATTCGCAGTTCGATCGGCGTCAGCGCAGCCGGTGGTGAAGCTGTCTCCTGAAGAGCCGCCGCGACTCGGCGAACCAGCAGCCCCTGAGCTTTCCGCAGGTCACCTGCTCGGGCCAGCGAGATCAGCTCGGTCAGGTCAGAGCGGTACGCATCCCAGACATCCGGCTGCGTCTGATGGGCTGATGGCTTGAGCTGGAAGCGGTCGATCACGATTCGTGACCGGTCGGTTATTGCTTGGCGCGGATGCGAGGTATCCGGCTGAGCAGGCAAGGAACCCGGCTGACTCGAAAACGCGTGCCCGCCCACGATGTCGAAGCCGTGCGCGAACAGTAGCCCGCAGATCATCGCCAGATCGCCCGGCTGGTCGTAACCAACGACCGTCAGTGAGAGCGTTCCGTCCCGGACCGGAGTTGTCACGATGACGACTGGCGTCTCGTCGGCCAGTTGCGAAGTCAGTTTCGCGTGCCGGGCGATTTCGTCGGGCGAGAACGCTTCGGCATACGCGGTGTCCATCGACTGCAGGTGTGAAGTCTGACTGTCCTGCGTCGTTGAGGCTGAGTCGTCGATCGAAAGCGACGCTGACGAAGGAGCGATTGACCTGCTTGACTGCTCGCCGAGATACAGATCGTAAATCGTGCGGACTTCGACACAGTGCCGGTTGTACGCGTCGAGAAACGCTTTCGCATTGGGGAAGTCGAGCCGTCGAGCGAGGTAGGCAAGTTCGCGTTCGTCCGTCGGCAGCGAGTGTTCCTGCTGATGGTGCAGCAGTTGCATCGCGTGCTCGATCCGCCGCAGAAAGATGTATGCCGTTGTCAGTTGGCGATATTCACCCGGCAGGACGCACTCGAAATCCGCCAGCCGGACCAGGCCGTCGAGCGTGTTGCGGCTGCGGACATGCGGATTCGACTTCGCGTGCAGAAGCTGCAGGAACTGCGTCAGAAACTCGATGTCGCGGATCGACCCGTGTCCAGATTTGACCTCGCCGTATTCCCGCCCGCGTTTTCGCAGTCCCGATTCGATCTTGCCCTTCATCGCGGCGACGTTGCGGCGCAGTTCGTCGGGTGGAGTTTCGTAAATCAGCGGTTCGATCGATTCCAGGAACCGGCGACCGAGACTCAGGTTGCCGGCGATCGGGCGGGCTTTCAGCAGAGCCTGCTTTTCCCAGTGAGCCGCGCTGCGGGACAAGTAGCTCTGATAACTGTCAGTCGTGCAGACCAGCGGCCCTGAGTTACCCCACGGACGCAGTCGCATATCGACTCGGTAGAGGAAGCCGTCGCCGGTCGTGTCCATGATCGCGCGGATCAGCTTCTGGCCCAGTTCCCAGAACTGCTCGGCGGACGTTTCGGCCAGGAAGACGAGGTCGATGTCCGAACTGTAATTCAGCTCCTCTCCGCCGAGCTTCCCGAATGCCAGCACGGTGAACGAGTCGACGTCGATGTTCAACTCTGTCGCGACAACGTGGAGCGCCGCCTGAACCAGCGCGTCGGCCATCAGCGAAAGCTGCAGCGTGACAGACTTGAGATCCAGCAGGCCGAAGCTGTCGCACGCCGCCAGCCGCAACTGCTCCCACTGCTGACAGCGACGTAGTGCATCGAGACGTTCCGCGTACGAGCCGCACGATTTGCAGGCGGCCAGAGCATCCGCGAAGAACTCTTCCCGGCTTTTGAACTCCGCCATCCGTCCGAAGTTCGTCAGCCGTTCGAGATAGTCCGGCTTCCGGAGCAGGATCTCAGTCAGGTAGCGGCTGTTGACGAACAGCTTGAGCAGGATCTCGACGGCTCGCGGGTTGTCTCCGAGAAACGTCAGCAGCGCGAGCGGATCGGCAACGGACTGCAGCAGACGTTCGAGATGCAGAACCGACGTGTCCGGCGTTGCCGACTCCTCGAGCGCTGCGAGCAGCATCGGCAGGCAGCGGGTCATTGCATCGCGGCGATCAGAATCGGGGCACTGCGAACGCAGACGCTGCAACGCGACGCCCGGCTCCTGAAACCCGATCGGCTCCAGCAGTAGATCAATCTCGGCGTCGGAGAGTTCGCCGGGTTCAAGCAGCCGATCAATCTTCCGTAGCATGAATTCCTCAATTGGCCGCTGAAACTGCAGCAGCCGAGATGCGCAAACGCGTTTAGACTTCAGTCGCTGTGCTTGGCGCAGTGGTCCACATGGGGACGCAGGTTTCAAAGTGTCCGACACGTATCCGACATAAACAGGGAAGTTCCAATGGCTCCTTTAGTCAGCATTGTGGTTGGGTTGAATCTTGTTGTGCCTCAAGTGGACCCAAGGGATGACTCTAGAAAACCGATCACAGTCCGGCTGAATCCCTATGTTCTGGTCATTGAAGCCGGGCAGCGGGAAGCTGCTTCAGTGGGAAGCTACTCGGTCCGAGTGTTCAACGACGAACCGGAATTGTACGGAGATTTCGTCGACGGCCAGATTCTGAGGCGAGATGGTTCGATCTTAAGAGTCTGGCTCGCAAATCTCGATCACAGCCTGGCAGCACGGCATTTGCTTGTCTGGACCCAGTCTGCTGGCAGTGGGTCGTTCGGAAAGGTCGACGTGTTCAGAGTCGACCGGAAGGGCAAGCTTCGCCGCGAAGCAATCTCCGAACTGCCGACCGTGAAAGGCTACGCGGGGCACGATCGTTACTTTACAAAGCACGGCGTTTTGTTTCGTGAGTTTCCGGTCGGCGACGGTGGCGTGGTGAAAGAGTTCGCGTCAGCACCCCGTATTCGGTTCGTCCTCGATTTGAAATCTTCTATCTGGGTTGGTGTCGATGAATGCGACTGATCCAGGCGAACGCAGGTGGATGGACTGCACAATGAATTCTGGAGGAGCGATGAGTTGGCTGAAGAGTGTGTCTCTGTCGATCATGAGTCGGCGACGCCATTTGAATATGTCATATGGCGGGCTGTCGCTCATTGTGCTGTGGATTCTCAGTGTCGCTGCCAGTGCTTCTGACTTTCCTGCGGAACTGACTCGGTTTACTCCCTACGAACACAACCCGGTGTTCGTCGCGGCGGGAGAAGGCCACTGGGATGTGCGGATTCGTGAGCGGGGCTGGATCATTCATAACGCCGATGCGAAGCCGGGGCAGCCGGGCTGGCATCTGTGGTACACCGGCTACAACGGCACGCGTGAGGGCATCAAGCTGCTCGGCTACGCAACGTCGACCGACGGGCTTGTCTGGAAGCGGCATCCTCGGAATCCCGTCGTCGCGGACGCCTGGGTCGAGGACATGATGATTGTCCGGCAGAGCGGGACGTTCTTCATGTTTGCGGAAGGGCGAGGCGATCAGGCTCAGTTGCTGCGGTCCGAAAACGGCGTCGAATGGACGCGGGTCGGGACGCTCGACGTCCGGAAGAAAGACGGAACACCGATCGAACCTGGTCCGTACGGAACTCCGACCGCGTGGTACGAGGGCGGAACCTGGTATCTGTTCTACGAACGCCGTGATCTGGGTGTCTGGCTGGCGACGTCGAGCGACATGAAGGTCTGGCGGAACGTGCAGGACGAACCGGTTCTCGTGCCGGGGCCTGACGAATTCGATGTCGACCTGATCGCGATGAACCAGATCGTCAAGCACGATGGCCAGTACTACGCGTACTTCCACGGTTCAAAGAGCGGTTCAAAACTGTGGGCCTGCGGTGTCGCGGTCTCCGACGATCTGATCCACTGGAAGAAGCACGCCGACAACCCGCTGTTCCCGATCGCAGACAACAAATCGAGCGGCATCCTGATTCACGACGGCAAACAGTTCCGGCTCTACACGATGCACGACCGAGTCGACGTCCACTTCCCGGCGGAGCGGTAACTTTGCACGCGGTCCCGGAACAGCTACCGTTGCTCCGTTCGCTCGTCGCTGCGGCGGGTGTTCTCTGAAACACAGTTCAACACAGGGTTTCGACCATGATGATTCGACGTTCGATCTGCTCGACGCTGGTTTGCACTCTTGCTCTTTCACTGCTGGCCGGCATCGCCGCGGCGGAAGAAAAGGCCGACAAGGCCGCCAAGAAGAAGGGTGAGAAACGCAACGTGACGTCGCTCTTTGACGGCAAGACGCTGAAGGGCTGGAAACTGTCGAATTTCGGTGGCGATGGCGAGGTCGAGGTCAAAGACGGCAATCTGGTACTGAATGTCGGCTCCGACCTGACCGGCGTCACGATCGCCGACGGCACGAAGCTGCCGACGAATAACTTTGAACTGAGCTGCGAGGCTCAACGCGTCGACGGTAGCGACTTCTTCTGTGGGATGACGTTCCCAGTTAACAAGGGCCACTGCTCGCTGATTCTCGGCGGCTGGGGCGGCGGCGTCTGTGGCATCTCCTGCCTCGACGGAGCCGACGCGTCGGAGAACGAAACCACGTTCTACCGCGAGTTCAAAAAGGGTCAGTGGTACAAAGTCAAAGTCCGCGTTACCGACAACGAACTGAAGGCCTGGATCGACGGCAAGGAAATCTTTACGGTCGAAGACCTGAAGACCCGCAAGATCGACACGCGAATCGAAGTCGATCTGACCAAGCCGCTGGGTTTCTGCACCTGGCAGACGAGTGCAGCCCTGCGAAATATCGAAGTTCGGCGATTCGTCGACAAGCAGGTGAAGGCCGCGGGCAAAACTGAGTAGAATCTCGCCTCACCCGTCCGGGATCAGCAAATCAGCGAACCCGGCTTCCCTCGGGAGCCGGGTTCTTTTTCCATAGTCGGTGAGCAAACACAGCTCGCCGCTGTAGAGCTCAGCCACCATGTCAGACACGTACGTCGTCAAACCCGTTTCCGGCCCTGTTAGCGGATCGATCCGTCCGCCGGGATCGAAAAGTCTGACCAACCGGGCGCTGATCACGGCGGCTTTGGCAGAAGGCACAACGCACCTGGGCGGCGTTCTTGCCAGCGACGACACACGCGTCATGGTCGAAAGCCTGAATCGCCTGGGGATCGCTGTCTCGCACGATGAAGCCGCAAAGACGATGACGGTCTTGGGCTGTGGAGGAACGATTCCAACTGGCGACTCGGAGTTGTGGCTGGAAAACAGTGGGACCAGCATCCGGTTTCTTACGGCGATGGCGTCACTCGGAAACGGTCGCATTCGACTCGACGGCAACTCCCGTATGCGCCAGCGACCCATCGCACATTTGATCCAGGCGTTGCGAGGACTTGGTGTTGATGCCGCGTGTGAGCTGAAGTCATCGTGCCCGCCAGTCGTGCTCAACGCGAAAGGCGTCAGCGGCGGACGCACGCAGATCGCCGGCAATCTGTCGAGCCAGTACCTGAGCGGCCTGTTGATGATGGCACCATGCGCCTCAGGGCCGATCGACATTGAGGTCACGGGCGAGCTGGTTTCCGTTCCGTACATCGACATGACGATGGGCGTCATGGCTCAATTCGGAGTGACCGTCTCGACGCCGCAGCCAAACCTGTTTCAGATTCAGCCGCAGCAGTACAAGGCGGCGAAGTACGACATCGAGCCCGACGCGTCGGCGGCCAGCTACTTCTTTGCTCTGGCGGCAATCACTGGCGGCGAGGTCACCGTCGAAGGCTTGAGCCGGTACGCGCTGCAGGGAGACGTTGCTTTCGTCGAAGCTCTGCAGAAGATGGGCTGCTCGGTCTCCTACGGCGACAACTCGATTACCGTTACCGGCGGAGAACTGACGGGGATCGATATCGACATGAATGCGATCAGCGACACCGCTCAAACGCTGGCGGTCGTTGCTCTGTTTGCGAACGGTCCGACACGCATCAGCAACGTCGCTCACATGCGGCATAAGGAGACTGATCGCGTATCGGCGCTCGTCACCGAAATCCGCCGCATGGGCGTCGACGCCGAAGAGCACGACGATGGTCTGACGATCACGCCGGGGCAGATCCAGCCAGCAACAATCGCGACGTACGACGATCACCGCATGGCCATGAGCTTTGCGCTCGCCGGCCTAAAAGTCGACGGCATTCAGATCGCCGATCCGGGTTGCACAGCAAAGACCTACCCCGAATTCTTCTCTGATCTGGAGCGTCTTTGTGGTGTGTAGCTTGCGTTCTGGCTGGCTCGGTCGAGCTGTGCGGGGCTGAGGCATAGAATGTCGCCGATATGTCTCGTCGAAGCTCCCGTGGAGGAACGTCAATGCGAATTGCTTTGGTCTGTTTCGGAAGTCTGCTGCTGACCCTCGTCAGTGTCTTTGCTGAAGAATCGCGAGCGGTTGGCGACGTTGACTACGAATCGCAGATTCGACCGCTACTGCGTGATCGCTGTCTTTCGTGTCACGGTGCGCTGCGCCAGCAGGGTGGGTTGCGGATTGATACGGCGGCGGCGCTGCTTAAGGGGGGCGAATCCGGGCCTGCGATTGAACCGGGAGAGGCAGACGCCAGCGAGTTGATTGCGCGAGTCACTTCGACCGACGAGAGCATTCGGATGCCTCCGGAAGGCAACGCGCTGACTGCCGATGAGGTCGCGCTGCTAACTCGCTGGATTGCAGCCGGGGTTCCGCGGCCTGAGGACGAAACTCCGGACATCAGTCCGTCGGACCACTGGGCGTTTCGCGTGCCGGTGCGTCCGGACGTGCCGGACCGTCCGGCGTCAGTCGGCGAACGCAGTGTCTGGAGCGACTCGCCGATCGACGCGTTCATCGCGCGGCGGCATCAGGCAGAGGGGCTGGCGCCACAGTCGCTCGCCGAGAAACACGTCCTGCTGCGGCGACTCTATCTCGACCTGATCGGCCTGCCGCCGACGCCCGAGCAGCTCGCCGCGTTTATGGCCGACGATTCCGCAGATGCCTGGGGCAAAGTCGTCGACCGGTTGCTCGACAGTCCGCACTACGGTGAGCGTTGGGGACGGCACTGGATGGACGTCTGGCGTTACAGCGACTGGTACGGGTATCGGGCCGAGCTGCGGAGCAGCGCCCGGCACATGTGGCGTTGGCGGGACTGGATCGTTGAGTCACTCAACGCCGACAAGCCTTACGACCAGATGATTGTCGAGATGCTGGCTGGCGACGAACTGGCCCCCGGCGATCCGGACACGCTGCGAGCGACCGGATTTCTCGCGCGGCACTACTTCAAGTTCAACCGTAACACCTGGCTCGACGCGACGATCGAACACACCGGCAAGGCGTTCCTCGGCCTGACACTGAACTGTGCCCGCTGCCACGACCACATGTACGACCCGATCGCGAACCGCGAGTACTACCAGTACCGCGCGATCTTTGAGCCTTACAACGTGCGAACCGACCGCGTGCCGGGCCAGACTGACGTCACAAAGAACGGCCTGTCTCTGGCCTTCGA
>JAPOLP010000961.1 GCA_029977045.1 Planctomycetota bacterium | reverse complement strand
TCTCGACGGCGGCTTTCATCTCGACGACGTGATGGGCAATCTCGACGTTGCTCGCTTTCGAGCCTGTCGTGTTGATCTCCCGGAATATTTCCTGGCTGAGGAAGTCCAGCTTGCGTCCCTGCGACTGAGGAGCGTCCATCACCTTGCGGAACTCCTCGACATGGCATCGCAGCCGTGTGATTTCCTCGTTGATGTCGCACCGGTCGGCGAAGACGGAAACTTCGCGGATCAGGTCGTTCGGCTGCACTGACGCGGTCGATCCCTTGAGCAGTTCCGTCACGCGATCGAGTACCTTGTCGCGGTAGGCGCTGACGACCTCCGGAGCACGCTGAGAAATCAGCTCGACACGCTCGCTGATGATGTCGCAGTTGAGTGCCAGGTCGCGCTGCATCGCTTCGCCTTCACGCAGCCGGAACTCCTGCAGTCGTTCGATGGCTTCGCGAATCGTCTGTTCGAGTAGTGGCCACTCGTCTTCCGGATTGACAGTCGAACCGAGCTGGTCGGCGACAACGCCCGGCAGAGACAGGATCGCGTCGCTCCAGTCCGGTACAGGCAGCGACTGCTGCACGCCGATCTGTCGCAACTGGTGCGAGTACGCGGCGACGACTTCCGGGACGATGTGGTACCGGCTGCCCTGGCCGACCGGAGCGAACCGCAGATTAAGCGATACGGTGCCGCGCGCGATCGATTCGCGAATCAGTCGCTCGAACTCGGGCTCCAGCGACGCGAGCACGTCAGGGAAGCGAGTTGATACCTTGAGATAGCGGTTATTGACCGCCTTGATCTCGGCTGCTGCGCTGAAGCGTTCATTCTGACCGCTCGAGTTGCCGAATCCCGTCATGCTCAGCAGCACGTGACTGTCTCCAGTGAGTGCAGGCCGCGTTCTGCCGCCGCGCCCGTTGCGGTCTGCGAACTACTCGGACTTGGCGTCGCTGTCAGACGGTGCGTCGCCCGCGTCAGACTTTTCGCTGTCAGCGGGTTTCTCTTCGTCAGCGGGCTTGCTGTCGCCAGCCGCCGCGTCATCGGACTTGGCTGCTTCGCCGTCATTTGCTGCTGCTTCGGAATCGGCACTCGAATCTGCAGCGTCATCAGTCGGGGCTTTCGGCGTGTCCGGAGCCGCAGTTTCGTCAGAGGATGAAGCATCATCCCCCGAGCTGCTCATTGAACTTCCGGTTTCGGAATCGTCAGTCGTCTGCGTTTCTGCAGTTTTGCTATCGTCCTCGAAGAGCCGGTTTGCGTTGCGAGCGGCGATTCCGCTCACGCCTGCCAGCAGCACCCACGCGGTGACGAGACCAATTGTGATCTTCGTGAAGACGTCGCCGGCTTTTGTACCGAAGGCACTCTGGCCGCCGAGTCCGCCGAACGCACCTGCCAGCCCGCCGCCTCGACCTCGCTGCAGCAGGATCACCAGAATCAGCAGGAAGCTGATCAGCATCAGAATAACCATGGCGAATGTGGCCATGACGAACTCCTCAATCGGAGAGAGCCGCGAACCAGAGTCTATGAGGCTCAGAAAGCGGCCTTATGGGACAGTGAGTCGGAGGGACGATGGGTTACCTGATCCTCAGGCAACCGATGCCGCTCCGGCCTGGATAATCGGGTTGAACAGTTCAGGTTTCAGACTGGCTCCGCCGACAAGTGCGCCATCAACGTTTGGCTGGCCGAGCAGTCCGACGGCGTTGTCAGGTTTGACACTGCCACCGTAAAGAATTCGCGTTGCCCCTGCGACGTCGGCGCTGAACCGCTTTTCCAGCCAGGATCGCAGGAAGGCGTGAGCTTCTTCGGCCTGCTCGTCAGTCGCAACTTTGCCAGTGCCAATAGCCCAGACCGGTTCGTAGGCGATGACGACGTTAGCCATGTCTTCTGCTGAAACGTCAGCGAGGCCGCCTGTCATCTGTTCTTCGAGAACGGCTTCGGTCTGATCGGCTTCCCGCTGTTCGAGCAGTTCGCCAACGCACAGGATCACGCCAAGCCCGGTTGCGAGCGCCTTGTGAGTCTTCTTGTTGATCAGGCCATCGCACTCTTTGTTGATCTGGCGGCGTTCGCTGTGGCCCAGAATGACCCACTGGCAACCGACGTCCTTGAGCATCTGGCAGGATGTCTCGCCGGTGAAGGCACCCGAGTCCTCGTGCCACGCGTTCTGGCCGCCGACCTGAATGCTCGAACCGGCGGCCTGTTCAACAGTCAGTGCCAGGTACGGAAACGGCGGGCAGACGATGATCTCGACGTCAGACCGAGACTCTGCGGCTTCGCCCTTCAGGCCGTCGATCAACGAGGCTGCACTCTCGCGGCACAGATTCATCTTCCAGTTGCCGGCGATAATCGGACGTCGCATTTATTCAATGACCTTGTCGTTGATTGAGTTTGAAACCCGGGCGGCACTCGGCAATGACCAAGCCACACCGGAAAGCGAATCGAACCGGAAACCACCGGCTCTCGCACCGCCGTGCAGCAAATCCCGGCGGTAAGCGGGGCGGACTGTATCAGCAATAGACGCCCATCCCAAGCAATCCCGCCCGGGAAGCGGGGACCGCCAGGCTTTCATGCCGCTCCTGCTGGACTCGCTCGCCGGTCCAGGATCACCAGACCGGTTCAGACCGCGGAAACGATCCAAGCACTTCGATGCGAACCGCGTTCCGAGCCAGTGACTCGATCGTGCGCTTGATCCGCGGCTCCTTCTCGTGCCCCTCGAAATCGAGGAAGAACAGGTAGCCGGATTCCGGCCCACGCAGCGGGAACGATTCGATCCAGCTCAGATTGACTTTTTGCTTTTTGAAGGCCACCAGAGCGTCGGCCAGAGCACCCGGCTTGTGCGGAATCTGCAGCAACAGGGCCGTCCGATCCTTGCCGGTTGGTGACGGAGTCTGATCGCCGATCACCGCGAACCGCGTAACGTTGTTCTTATTG
>JAPOLP010000182.1 GCA_029977045.1 Planctomycetota bacterium | reverse complement strand
TTGAATGACCCGGTAAAGCTGCTCCTCATCACGAATGATCCGGTCGTAACTCTCCGGCATCCCAGATGCTGCCGGTTTCGATTTCGTGGGAAACGTAACCCTTGATGTCCTGAAGAATCGATTCGAGTTTGTACTCGCCAAACGGCTTCATCACGGCATGGGCCGTTATTCGGCATGACAATCAGGCATGAGCAGAGCGTGTCCTGGTAGTTGCGCAGCCCAGTTCAGAACGTCCGTGATCGCGGAAGTGACATTTGCCGTAGCCGTCGTCCAGCCTGCGGTCCGTTTTCTGTGTGATCTCGCGAGCGTACTCGTGCCAGTCTTCCTTGGACCTCGGCTCAGGATGAGCCAGTTCCCAGCGGCGGCGATGTTCCTTGAGTTGCCGCAGCTGCTCTTGAGGAATCGCATCGGCGAGACGGAACGTGACAAAGCAAGTCGATCCCTGCTGACGCCAGTGCGTCAGTTTGCGGTGATAGATTTCGATAGGGAGTCGGGATGCAGGCCGCGAAATCCGGGCGGACGGCGTTGCCTCCTCGGATTCCATAACCCGTTTGACCATTGTCTGAATCATTACGAAGTGGAGCACGGCTTCGCTGCTGCTCCAGCGAAACGCTGGTCCCCGTCAGTAGGCCCCAGGGTTGAATCCTGCAGCCCGATCTGTGCCAATTCGCCGCAGGCTCCAGATGCCGGAGTTGCTCAAACTGGAATCTTTGGGTCTATGAGCTGTCGGCTTCCAAGAACGGCGCGTCGATGATGCCTGTCTTTCGGTTATCCCTCAATCAGGTACCGCATAATGAAATTGTTTCTGAGCGTTCTGATTGCCCTTGTGCTTCTGTCTGGCGAGGTGGCATTCGCGGAGAGCAGGATTCCTGAGGGGCTGTCTGGTGACTGGTCGCTCGAACTCAGCTCAAAAGAGCCGGCGTGGATGAGCGTTGTCGAAAAGGATGGCAGGCCGCTCGTTTACATGCGGATCTACATCGGCTCGGACGGGCCGTTTGAAGCCGAGGTTGTCGGCGACCGACTGCAGTTCGCCATCCAACCGGTCCGCACAGCGAAAGGCAGTCAGCTGGTAACAAAGCGGGAAGTCAAAGTCGGCCTGACGGACGGCCAGCTGGATGGTTCGATTGCTTACGTCGCAAATGACGGCACTGAAACGAGAATCGTCAGCTTTACAGGCAAACGCATTCCACCGATGCCGAAATCGCCACCGGAGCTGTCGAAGGTCAAGTTCGGAAAGAAGATCAGCCTCTTCAACGGCAGAGATCTGGATGGCTGGCGACCGCACGAACGGGACAAGATCAACGGCTGGAGTGCCCAGGACGGAATGCTCGTCAACACGACGCCGAAGACTGACTTCAGCGCAACTGGGGACCACGCCAATCTGCGGACGAAAGCTGAGTTCGAGGACTTCCGGTTTCACATCGAATTCCTCGTTGAAGAACAGCGAAACAGTGGCATCTATTTGCGGGGCATGTACGAGGCTCAGGTTGTCGACCGTGACAGCCGGATGCAGGGAATCCAGGGCGTCGGAGCGATTTTCGGACGCATCGCTCCATCAAAGAACGCCGGCAGGCCAGGTGGTGAATGGCAGACGTACGATCTGACTCTCGTCGACCGGCACATCACCGTTGTCCTGAATGGCGAGGCCGTGATCGACAACCAGCCGGTCATCGGACCGACTGCTGGTGCGATCTGCACAGATCCTTCCGCACCTGGGCCGATCTATCTGCAGGGCGACCACACCAACGTCAGGTACCGGAACATCACGCTCGAACCCGTGGTCAATCGCGAATGACACTTCGCGGCCTGCTGGAACGGTGAGTTGTCATAGGGCGCAAAACGCTCTGCACCGGGCCGTGAGATACCTCCGTGTCTGACAAACCGCGACGTCACTCCTAACGCATTGCTGAACAGCCAGTTACAGCGAGCGGCCAGCGGTTGAAACGAAATCCCCTGATCGGACAGAATAATCTGCTCACCTTAAGCGTCTCTCCGTGTAGCTTCCCCGAAATCCGTATTTCCCACCTCACAATGGGCGTGAGCGAGTTTGCAATCGCCAGGGGTCTTGCTGTCTGAGGCAGTTTCGGTAAGAACCAGCTTCGATTCTGTCCGACAGAACTCAGAGACACAGCCCCGCCTCTCTCAACGAAAGATCGATCATGCTGAACCGCAGAAACCTGCTGCAGGGAATGGCCGCTGGCGTTGGAGCCGCGTTTGGAGCTTCACTTGTTCCGGAACGCCTGCTGGCCGCGCCGTCCGGCAACGGCGGCCCGAAGCGGATCGTCTTCTTCATGCAGAACCAGGGCTTCGACCCGAAGACCTGCATTCCGGAAGGCATGACCAGCAACAGCTCGCTGGCCAAGGCAAAGCTGCCTGAACCAATTGAGCCGCTTGAGCCTTACAAAGAGCGGCTGCACATTATCAACGGCCTGCACGGCACGCACACCAGCCCATCCCACAGTGCTTTCTTCGGAGCACTCGGCGGTTATCGTGGCGGTGACGGCGTCCCCCCCAGTGCGTCGACGGTCGATTACGAGCTGAGCAAGGTCCTGCCGCAGACGCTGCTGCCGCACCTGTGTATCGGCATGGACTCGATCGAGAACATGACGACCAAGCCGACGGTCGCGAACCTGTCCGCAAGCGCTGCCGGACAGCCGATCTTCATGCACTCGAACCCAAATCACCTCTACCAGATGCTCTACGGTGGCATCTCGACGGGCGACATTCGGATGCAGCACGAAGCACGATCGAACGTGCTCAACCAGCTGGAAAAGCTGACTGCCGCGAAAGGCCACTCACTGCCGACTGCGGATCAGCAACGCTACGACCAGTACGTCCAGGGATTTCGGGACGTCAACGGCCTGCGTGACCGTCTCGACACAGTGTCCGACCACCTTCGCAAGTTCGCGCCGAAGGTCGATGAAGGCTACACCAAGCCCGAGTTTGAAACTGACTGGCACGATCGCCTGCTGGATCTGGGCATCTCGGCACTGACGTCGGGAATCACGAACACGCTGACGATCGGCTCTGGCCGAGGCGAGATCTTTGGTGCCTGGAAGGGCCTCGGAATTCCTGAGCAGGGCCACAACCTCGGACACATGAAGCAGCCCGACAATCCGATCTGGATCAAGATTCGCCAGTACAACAGCCGCATGCTGGTGCGAATCATGGAAGCCCTGGAAAGCGTGCCCGAAGGCAGCGGCACCATGATGGACAACACGCTGATCGTTTACACGAGTAACAACGCGGACAGCCAGCATACCAGCGGAGCCAACTGGCCTGTCATGCTGCTCGGCGATTGCGGCGGCATCTTCAAGACGGGCTGCTTCACGCAGTTGGACGGCAAACGCCCGATCAACGCGCTGTACACCGCGATCCTGCGGACGGTCGGCCAGAACGTTGACCGCTTCAACATGACCGAGCAACTCGCGAAGAAGTTTGACGCCGCCAGCGGCCCGCTTCGCGAAGTGCTGGTGTAAGCGTCAAAGACAATTGAGAGCACGTAGCCGAAGTCTCAGGACTTCGGCTTTTTTATCGATACGACGGAGCTTGACCGACGCCAAAGCCCTGTCGTAGCTACCGTCGCCAGACGGTGGAGACGGTCGTTCCACGCTCTGGCGAGCGTAGCTACAACGAAACTCCACGCCCCACCGTCTATTAATTCTGCAGCCGTGGAAAATCCGCGACTTC
The DNA here is from genome assembly GCA_029977045.1 of Planctomycetota bacterium. GTDB lineage: Bacteria > Planctomycetota > Planctomycetia > Planctomycetales > Planctomycetaceae > JAPOLP01. The sequence continues at coordinate 5,222 of JAPOLP010000182.1, read as the reverse complement.
ATTGCCCGGTGTGAACCATGACCAGATTTGCATTCGCAACCGTTCTCATTGGATGCCTGCTGCAATCCGTCGCAGCCGCCGAGACATACACGCCGGGCCAGAAGATCGACGGAGACTACGCATCTTTTGCGAAGCCGTTTCTGACCAGCCACTGTGTGGACTGCCATGGCGAAGAGGATCCCGAAGCCGGCCTGTCGCTGCACGATCTGGGGCCAGTCAACGAACTCAACTCCGGCACCTGGAAAACGATCTGGGGGCAGGTCACGCTCAAGCAGATGCCACCGAAGGACAGTGAGCAGCCGGAGGTCGTCGAACGCCTGCGTTTTTCCGCCTGGATCGTTGGCGAAATGCAGCGTGTCATGCGGGACAAAGGCGGATTCAATGCGCACCAGGATCCTTCCCGAGCCAACTGGGTCGACCACGCACTGCTGTTCGGCCCGCTTCCGGAAGGCATCAAGCTCGTTCCGACATCGTCGCCGGCACGCATCTGGCGAGTCACTCGCGAAGAGCACATTACGCGTCTGAACGAGCTGATCAACACAGAGCCTGCGTTCGATCCAGAAAAGCCGGGTCTGCGTACTCGCGGCGACGTTGTTCCCACCAACCACGGCGGCGAACTGAAGATGTACTTCGGGACGGACCGCATCATTAAGTGGCAGGGCGGAACGGTCGCGTACGCAACGTCGGTCAAGAGTGTCCCGGCCATCCTGTCGTCCGCGAAGAGTCACGGTCTGGAGAACTACCCCGACTTCTACACCGTCAACAGTGCCGAGGCGACGCAGATCATGGGCGTCGCGAACGACGTCATCCGGTACATGGCCTACGGCCCGCTGAGCATCGCCAATCCTGAGCAGATTACGGACGACCCCAATACTTACAAAATGGAAGGCGACATCCGCGGCCTGCCAACGGCACTCGTCTACAGCACAAAGGTCGTGCGTCCGCTGACGCCGGTCTATGACCTCATGAAGGAAGAGGGCGTCACTGACGAACGTCTGCGGGCGGCGGTCGACTACCTGTTTGAAGCACTGACGTTCCGGCCGCCGACGCAGCAGGAGTCGGACTCGTATCTGGTGATTGTGAAGCAGTCGGTCGAGAAGCTCGGCAAGGAAGACGGCGTCGTACTCGGACTGTCGTCACTCTTTCTCGACCGCGACTCACTCTTCCGGACCGAACTGGTTGAAACCGGCCAGCCTGATCAGGACGGTCGCGTCATGCTTCAGGACTGGGAACTGGGTCTGGCAGTCAATCACGCACTGCGCTACATCAAACCGGACGAAACGCTGCGGAAGGCGATCGACGAAGGACGCATGCGAACGAAGGCCGATGTCAAACGCGAAGTCGAACGCATGCTCGCCGACGACAGCATCCGCAAGCCTCGTGTACTGCAGTTCTTCCGTGACTACTTCGACTACGACCACGGCGGTTACATCTGCAAGGACACTCGGGCGCTTGCGGATACCGGTGTCAGCACGCGAGGTACCTCGCACTACCGCGCGATGTTCGACGCGACTGCCAGCACCGAACGTCTCATCGAACTCATTCTGCACGAAGACAAAGACGTGTTCCGGCAGCTGCTGACGACCAACAAGGTTGTGGCCACTCGAACCGACAACGTTTACTTTGGCAGAAAGCGAACAAAGGAAGAAACAGCCGCAGCCGTCGCCGCGGCAAGGAAAGCCGACGCGGAACAGGCCAGAAAGGATGCAGCCGCACTCGAAGCGATCGAGAAAGCAGTTGCTGAACTTGAGGCTGCCTCGAAGGCTGATCCAGACAACAAGGCGACGCAGCGGTCACTTGACCGCAAGAAGAGAGAGCTGGATGCGGCAAAGAAGAAGGCCGCAGCAGATAAGAAGAACCGAACAGCCGGAAATAACACTGTTGCCGAAGCCAACCTTTCGGGACCAAAGATCTACGCCCGTGTGAGTCGCCGCAGTTTCGGCAGCGGCTCGATGACTCCAGACCGAACCCTGGGCACGGTTCCCGAAGGGCAGCGTCTGGGAATCCTGACGCATCCCAGTTGGCTCGTTTCGCACTCGGACGCCATGGACAATCACGCGATCCACCGCGGCAGGTGGATTCGTGAGCGACTGCTGGGCGGCGGCATCCCCGATGTGCCGATCACCGTCGACGCGATGCTCCCCGACGAGCCCACGCTGACTCTGCGCGAGCGGATGCAGGTCACGCGGGACAGCTACTGCTGGACGTGTCACGAGAAGATGGATCCGCTTGGTCTGCCGTTCGAGATGTTCAACCACGCCGGCCTGTTCCGCACAACGGAACTCGACAAGCCCGTTGATACCACAGGCGAAGTTATTGATTCCGGCGACCCGGAACTCGATGGTAAAGTCGCCAACGCACTGGAGCTGATCGACAGGCTGGCAAACAGCGAACGCGCCGAGCAGGTCTTTGTCCGCCACGCCTTCCGCTTCTGGATGGGCCGCAACGAGACGCTCAACGACGCCCCGGTTCTTCAGGATGCCTACCGGGCTTACAAAGAGAACGGCGGCAGCATGAACGCTCTGATCACGTCGCTGATCACGTCCGATGCGTTTCTCTATCGCGCCAGAAATGAGCCGACGACGGTTGCTGCCGACTGACGTTTGATGCTGCAAAGCTGGCCGGTGGGAACCCGTCTTACTTCTGCAGCAGATGGCGGCGGAGCATGTTGAACGCTGTCTTTGCGGCGCGGGGGCCGGCGATCGACATGTCGTTGAGGATCTGGTGTTCGTGTGCCGTGCAGATGTCCGGGCCAGCCATGGCGAGGTAGCACGAACGCAGGCCGTCATCGCCGTCGGGTTCGGAATATGGCGTGATCGCGAGGGCGTAGTCGCTGCCGAACGATTCGCGGCATTCAGTTGCCATCCGACGGGCGGCCTGCTCGGAGATCAGGTCGGCCTGCGCGGCAGAGCCTGCCTGCTGCTTCAGCCCGGTACCAACGACTGTCCCCCCAGCAAAGCTTGTCGCCGAGTGTGGCGTCGCGGCGGCCAGCTGGCAGATCAGGCCGAGCGTTCCGGCATCGGCGACCGCGACGGTTTCTCCTCGCTCCGCCAGGTGAGCGAGGACGGCGCCTTCGAGCGTGTCTGACCGCTCGCCGAAAATCAGATCGCCCAGCGTGTCGTAAATCTGTTGCCGCGTTTCGGCGAGCATCGCCTCGCAGGCTTCGACCGATTCCGCGTGAGCGGCGATGCGCAGCGTGATCGTCGCCTTTGACGCGGTGATGCCGACCTCTGGATTGCGGCCCCGGTCCGTCAGGTCGCCGAGCATCTCTTCGACGGCGGACTCGCCCTGGCCGAAGCTGTGAATGTCGAGCCGCCGGATCACCTGCTGCCCGCCGGGCAGACGCGGTCGAACCTGCTCGGCAAACATCCGCTTCATCTCGCTGGGCACGCCCGGCATCGCGGCGAAGCAGGACGGCGATCTGCCTTCGCGGGCGACTTCGCACCAGATGCCCGGTGCCGTGCCGATCGGGTTGTGCAGCGGCGTCGAGCCGGCGGGGAACTTCGCCTGGATATCATTTCGCTCTGGCATGACGCGGCCACGCTTTTCAAACATGTCGCGGATGAAGGTGAGCGACGCTTCGTCGAGAACGAGTTCCGTATCGGTCAGCTCGGCGAGCAGTTCGCGAGTCAGGTCGTCTCGCGTCGGGCCGAGGCCGCCGGTGACGAGCACCAGGTCGGACCGGTTCGCGGCCGTGCGGAAGACTTCGAGCATTGCGTCGCGGTCATCGGCCATCGTCGAGTGGTACTTAACGACGATGCCGATCTCGGACAGCTCGACGCTGAGCCACTGGCTGTTGGTGTCGAGTTTTGCGCCGCTGGTCAGTTCGCTGCCGATGGCGATAATTTCTGCGTTCATAGGGTGTTACTCAAAGTGGGTTGGACGCTGCCGTTGCGACGCGAAGACTACAAGACGTCCGGCTGCGAGCGTATCCTGCGGGTCCTGCCTGAGTCCCTGCTGGCGTCCCGTCAGCAGCCCGCCCGACCGATTTTCCGAATCTCCAGGTGGTGTCACCATGCGACGTGCCGCGTTTTTTCTCGCGAGCTTCTGTGTCGGAGTTCTCGCGCTGACAGCCTCGCCCGTTCGCGGGGCCGAGCCGGTCGACTTCAACTCGCAGATTCGACCGCTGCTCTCTGACCGCTGCTTCCACTGTCACGGTCCGGATGAAGCCGACCGCGAAGCCGAACTGCGGCTCGACCTGCCACTCGATGCCGACAACCGGAAGCACTATCTCGGCGATGGCTCCCCGGACGACAGCGAGCTGCTCTCGCGGATCACGACCGACGACGCGCTGTACAGGATGCCTCCGGAAGGTTCTGGCAAGGAACTGTCTAAAGACGAGATCGCTCTAATCCGTCGCTGGATCGAGGAAGGCGCGAAGTGGGACGTGCATTGGGCGTACGTCGCTCCTGTGCGGCATGATCCGCCAACCGTCAAACAAGCCGACTGGCCGGCGAACTTGATCGACAACTTCATTCTGCAGCGTCTCGAACGCGAAGGCCTCTCGCCGTCGCCCGACGCCGACCGAGTCACGCTGCTGCGTCGCGTTTCATTCGACCTGACCGGGCTGCCGCCGACGCCGCAGGAAGTCGCCGCCTTCGTCAACGATGACTCGCCGAACGCCTGGGAAAAGGTCGTCGACCGGCTGCTGGCGAGCGAGGCTCACGGCGAGCGACTCGCTGTTTACTGGCTTGATTTGGTGCGGTACGCGGACACCGTCGGCTACCACGGCGATCAGGATCACAACTCGTCGCCGTACCGCGACTGGGTCATCGACGCGTTCATCGACAACATGCCGTTCGACCGGTTCACTCGAGACCAGCTTGCCGGGGACCTTGTCGAGAATGCCGGCACCGACGAGCTGATCGCGACGGCTTACAACCGGCTGCTGCAGACTTCGCACGAAGGCGGCGTGCAGGCGAAAGAGTACCTCGCGATGTACGCCGCCGACCGCGTGCGGAACTTCGGCTCCGTCTGGCTCGGCGCGACGACCGTCTGCAGCCAGTGCCACAATCACAAATTCGACCCGTACACGATGAAGGATTTCTATTCGCTGGCGTCCTTCTTCGCGGACATCGACGAGGCGGAGCACCTGACGAAGGGCACGAACAACCTGCCGACCGAGCGTGCTCCGGAGATTGTCGTCCTGACAAAACGCGAGCGAGCCGCCATCGCCGCGTTGACGACGAAGATCGACGACCTGAAGCGGCAGCTTTCCACTG
>JAPOLP010000835.1 GCA_029977045.1 Planctomycetota bacterium | reverse complement strand
TCTTACACCCGGCATGAACATCCTGTCGCTTTCGTTCACGTTTTGCAGGACGACTTTCTGCTCGCGTCGCAGAAGACAACACGACTGAAGTGACGCCCGGATGTTACTGACGATGAATGTTGAACCAGCGTTTGCAGTACTCGCACTTCACGTCGCCACTCGGTGAGACATCAGCTCCGTCACCGAGATCCGCTCCGCAGTTCGGGCAGCCGTAACTGGTGTTTCCCGGCGGTTGCTTACTTGCCGGACCAATCCCTGAGCCGTTCGGGCTCTGCTGCAGGTCCCGCATCGATTCGGCCAGGTCCTGCAGCCGATTGCGGTTGACCAGGCTCCCCGCGGAGAAAGCAGCGACACCGAACATCACAAAGGCAAGTGCGATAAAGCTGCCGAAGACCTTGAAGAACAGCGGAGGTGAGTGGAATCCATCTTCACCAAACCAGAGGAAACACAGAACCGTCACGCCGATGCCGAACGGAATGATTCCAATCATCCTGGGAAGCCAGCTCATTCGTCTTCTCCGTGTTGCCTCAATATTCAGACAGGAGCATTGCCAGGGAATACCCGCCACGCCGCGACCCATAAAAAACGGAGACGTCGCAAGCGACGTCTCCGCAGGTACGAACCGATCGAAGTTGGGATCCTTCGCGACTACAGAATCGACGCCGCTTTGACGTCGATGCCCTTCAGTCGCATCTTCAGTTCTTCGATGTTCGGCGAAATCTCGAACGCAGCCGCTCGCGTCACCAGCTCTTCCTGAATGAAGTAGTACAGGCTGTCGTTGAAGAGCTGCATGCCGTCGTCCTTGCCGATGCGGATCGCAGCGTGCAGCTTTTCGTCTTCGCCTTCGCCGACGAGTTTCCGGACCATCGCGTTGAAAATCATGATCTCAACGATCGGGACTCGCGGCGGCCAGTCGGGGATCGTCTTGAGCAGCTTCTGGCCGACGATGGCCTTCATGCTCATCGCGATCGCCGCGCGAATGGCGGCGTGCATGTCGGCAGGGAACAGGTCGATGATACGCGGAATCGTCCCCGGAGCACTCGAAGCGTGAATCGTCCCGAACACCAGGTGGCCGGTTTCGGCCGCGTGGATGGCGGTTTCAAACGTTTCGCGGTCACGCATTTCGCCGACGAGCATGATGTCGGGGTCTTCTCGCACGGCGTGTTTCATGGCCGTGTGGAAGTCGCAGACGTCCTGTCCGATCTCGCGCTGATTGATCAGGCACTCGTCTGACGTGTACACAAACTCGATCGGGTCTTCGATCGTGAGGATGTGCTTGTTCATGTTGTGGTTGATCCAGTTGAGCATCGACGCGATCGTCGTACTCTTGCCGGACCCGGTCACGCCCGCGAGAAGTACCATGCCCTGGTCGTACTTGCACAGGTCTTCCATGATCGGCGGCAGGAACAGCTTCTCAAACGGCGGAATTGATCGTTCGATTTTACGGGCAACCATGCCGACCTTGCCGAGCTGCGTCAGCAGGTTGATACGGAAACGCCAGGGTTCGCCGTTGTGTTCGACGACCTTACAGAAGTCGGCGCCGCCATCCCGATGGAAGATGTCCAGGTTTCGCTGGTCCATCATGGGGAACGTCAGCTTGATCATGCCTTCTTCAGTGATCGGCGGCATCTTCAGCGGAGTCAGCTTGCCGCGGATGCGGAAGATGGCCGGGCGGTCTACCTGCAGATGGATGTCGGAGCAGTTCTGATCGATCGCGGCGCGAAAGATCTTGTCGATCTCCAGCGGCTTGCCTGGTTCAAAAGTCGACTTCGTCCACTCGTGGGCCATCACCATGAGAATGTTCCTTCGATTGAGATGCCGATTGACGCTGAGCACCGCTGCAGGAAACCGCCGCGGCTTCGGGATGTGTCAGGAAACAAGCCGGACGGGAACTCCGCGGTCAGCCATGTACCGCTTTGTTTCGTCGATCGTGTATTCGCCGTAGTGGAAGATGCTGGCCGCCAGGGCTGCCGACGCACCGCCTTCTGTGACGGCTTCAAACATGTGGTGCGGCGAGCCGGCTCCGCCGCTGGCGACGACAGGAATCCTGACCGCGTCGGCGACAGCGCGAGTGATCTCGAGATCGAAGCCGTCCTTCGTGCCGTCTGAATCCATGCAGGTGAGCACGATCTCGCCGGCTCCCAGTTCTTCCATCTTGAGAGCCCACTCGACGGCGTGCAGGCCGGTCGGAATGCGGCCTCCGTTGATGTGGACGTCCCAGACTTCGCTGCCATCGTCCTGTTTGATTCGCTTCGGATCGATGTTCACAACGATGCACTGGCTGCCGAACCGCAGAGCCGCCTCTTTGACGAGTTCCGGGGTCTTCACGGCGGCCGAGTTGATCGACACCTTGTCGCAGCCGGAACTCAGCAGCGTGCGGATGTCCTCGATCGTGCGGATTCCGCCGCCAACGGTCAGCGGCATGAAGATCACCTCGGACGTGCGGCGAACGACGTCGAGGATAATGTCGCGTTCTTCGTGACTGGCGGTGATGTCGAGGAAGACGAGTTCGTCGGCACCTTCGGCTTCGTAGCGCGACGCGATCTGGACCGGATCACCGGCGTCCTGCAGGTTCAGAAAGTTTACCCCTTTGACAACTCGCCCGGCATGGACGTCGAGGCAGGGGATGATCCGTTTGGCGAGCATGGAAAACCGTGAGCAGATCTGAAGAAACGTGAGCAGCCGGAGTGGCTGATTTTTCGCCGAATCGCGAGCGGGCCACTTTAAAACCGCCCCCGAGAACCGTCAATCTGCGGGCCTGAACGCCTCTGCCGGATCTCACGGACTACACGTGACATAACGCGAAGAACCTGACAGATGCGTTTCGGTTTGATCCTCAAGAGCTTCCGGGAGAGTCCTTTATGGAGCGAGTCGTCAGTTTCTGCGGCCTGTTTGTGATGCTGGGTATCGCCTTCGGCCTGAGTTCCGCGCGGCGGCGGATCAATCTGCGGGTTGTCATTGGCGGCGTCCTGCTGCAGTTCGCCCTCGCTGTCTTGATTCTCAAAACCGAGGCCGGCCACGAGATCTTTCAATGGCTGGGTGCGAAGTTCCGGGCGATGCAGGACTTTACGGAAGCCGGCACGGGCATGATGTTCGGCGTTCCTCAAAGCGACGGGCCGCCCGATCAGAGCCTGATCCGGACCCTCGCGTTTGGAGTGCTGCCAACGATCATCTTCTTCTCGGCACTGATGTCGGTGCTGTACCACCTGGGGCTGATCCAGATCGTGGTACGAGGACTTGCGAGGCTGATGCAGTTTTCGCTGGGAACTTCCGGCGCGGAAACGCTTGCTGCCGCATCCAATGTTTTCGTCGGCCAGACCGAGGCGCCGCTGGTCATCAAGCCGTACCTGAAAAACATGACCCAATCCGAGCTGATGGCTCTGATGGTCGGCGGTTTTTCGACG
>JAPOLP010000161.1 GCA_029977045.1 Planctomycetota bacterium | reverse complement strand
TCGGAGAAACCGGACTACAACTAAACGCGCGCAGCTCGTCGTTTTTCTTCTGTTTGAGCCTCACCACCGCAGGAGCACCGCCATGAAACTTGGACTGATCAATTCCGCCTGGGCTCAGGCTGGCCGCGATACCGCCTGGGGGATTCAGAAGACGAAGGAACTGGGCTTCGATTCAATCGACATCTTCACCGACCCGCTGGACATCGACGTGCGCGAACGGCGCCTGATCAAGAGCGAGTGCGACCGGCACGGCCTGCCGATCGTCTCGATCTGCTGCGTCGCCGTCGGGCTGATCGACTTCAACCCCAGCGTGCAGCGCTTTCACATCGAGCGCTGCAAGGCGTTCCTCGATCTGGTTTACGAGTACGAAGCGCAGAACCTGCTGCTGGTGCTCGGTGAGTACATCTGGAACCAGGAAGTCATCCCGCCGGCCGAGCAGTGGCAGACGGGCGTCGCCAACTGCCGCGAACTGGCCGAGTACGCTGAGAAGCTGGGTGTGCAGATCGCTCTGGAACTGGAACCGTTCCCTCTGTCGCTGCTGAACAATGTCTCGCGCATGGTGCAGTTCATCGACGACGTCAACCACCCGGCGCTGCAGGCCAACATCGACGTCTCCCACCTGCTGCTGGCCGATGTCGCTCCCGAGGAACTCCGCCGCCTGAAAGACAAGGCGATCCACGTCCACATTTCCGACTGCGACGGCAAAGTCCACGGCGACCTCCCTCCCGGCCGAGGCGTCGTCGACTTCGCCCCCTACCTCCGCGAGATCAAAGCCCTGAACATCGAAGGAGCCATGTCCATCGAACTCGAATACTCCCCCGAGCCCGACAAAATCGAAGAATGGGTCGCCGAAGCCTACGACTCAACCGCCCGCCTGATGCAGGAAGCTGGCTTGCGGAGGTGATGAGCTCAAAAGTGTGCCAATGCTAGGTCGCTTAGCAGTTTAGGTTGGCGGTTGCGGAGATTGCTTTGCCACCGAGAGTCCAACTATTTCGAGCAGTGCCTGTCGTAATCAAGACCGCGATATTCAATGCCATCTTGATCTGTGTGCTGATGTGCATTATATCGTTAAACATACTGATGTGGCTATTTGGATGTGTTTCGATCATTAGCGCCGTCGGGCTTTGGTTAGGCTGTCGGTCATGTCCTGATCCAACTCATCAAACTGAAGACGAAGTACCGACGCCAGAATCCGGGGGGCTTGTTGTAGCAACGCAAGTAGTGATATCTGTGGCCTTTCTTGGCTATGTCCTTGTGCGTTCGTAAACAGCGGTAGGTTGTGTCTCGACGGACCCTACAAGCTGGCTTCTCACGCGAACGATTCGATCGCTGACCGGTCTTGAAGCTGAAGGGTGTTGAGCATCTCTTAGATGATGCTGTCTCTTTCTTCGTCGTCGAAGGTCGAGCCGTTGATGTAGCCGAGGTGGCTGCCCATTGCGCTGCCGAGGATTCGGATGCTGGCCTGGGAACGCAGGGCGTTGTCGAGAGGCATACCGGGATTGCTGGCGTTGGTTCGGCAGGTCGCTATCCTCGCCGCCTCACTTGAACCCACCCGAAAATGGAGAAGGCGATGCGCAGGTTGCTTGCTCTTGCGTTGCTCGTGTCAGGCTTTGTCACCCTTGGAACGCAGACCGCTCCGGGATTTGAAAAGCCAGAGAAGACTCCTTCCGCGAAAACCCAGCAGAGCGCTCCTGCCATGTTGCCTGCCGACAATCCCTTTGCTGCTCCCAGCAAGCTGGCCCTGCAGACTCCAGCCTTCGACAGCATCCGGGTGGAGCATTACCTGCCAGCTTTCCATGCCGGCATCGCGGAACAGCTGGCCGAGATCAAAGCGATCGCCAGCCAGTCAGACGCTCCGACGTTCGAGAACACCATCGTGGCACTCGAACGGTCCGGATCCCTGCTCTCGCGCGTCGACCAGGTGTTTTCAAACCTCACGTCTTCCAACACGAACGAGTTCCTGCAGAAGATTCAGAAGGAAGTCGCACCGCTTCTCGCGGCACACTCCGACAACATCCAGCTGAACCGCGAGTTGTTTGCCCGGATCGAAAAGCTGTACGCAGCCCGCGAGTCACTCAACCTGACCAATGAGCAGAAGGAAGTCCTGCGGCGTCACTACGAAGACTCCGTGCGGGCCGGTGCCAGGCTTTCGGAACAGGAGCAGACTCGCGTTCGCTCGTTGAACGAGCAACTGTCGAAGCTGCAGACTCAGTTCGAGGAAAACCTGCTGGAAGCGACGAAAGAGCGATCGGTCCTTGTCGAGGACGTTGCGGAACTCGACGGCCTGTCGGAAGCTCAGATCGCCGCAGCAGCGGAGAAGGCGAAGGAGCGGGGCAAAGACGGCCAGTACGCCCTTCAGATTACGAATACAACCCGCGTTCCAATTCTCACGTCGTTGAACAATCGCAAGCTGCGACGTCGCGTCTGGGAAGCTTCGGCCTACCGGGCCATTGGCCAGAACGGCGGCGTCGACAACCGAGGGATCATTCTGGAAATCGCCCAGCTGCGAGCCGAACGCGCGAAGCTGCTTGGCTTTGAAAACCATGCGGCCTACAAGTTGCAGAACCAGATGGCTCGAACGCCAGACGCCGCCCGCAAGATGCTGACCGACCTGGTGCCGGGAGTGGTCGCTCGCGTGAACGAGGAAGCCGACGATCTGCGAGCGATGATCAAGGAACTCGGAGCCGATCACGATCTCGCTCCCTGGGACTGGGAGTACTACGCCGAGAAGGTTCGCAAGGCTCGCTACGACGTTGACGAAGCTCAGGTGAAGCCGTACTTCGAGATGAACAACGTTCTCGAAAAGGGCGTCTTCTTCACGATGAACAAGCTGTTCGGCATCACGTTCCGCGAACGGAAAGACCTTCCGGTTTATCATCGCGAAGTTCGAGTCTTTGACGTTCTGAACGAAGACGGCTCGCAGATCGGCCTGTTTTACATCGACTTCTTCAGCCGCGATGCCAAACGCGGCGGTGCCTGGATGAGTTCCTTCGTCCGGCAGTCAGGCCTGCTGAAGCACAAGCCGGTCATCGTCAACGTGCTGAACAATCCAAAGCCAGCCGATGGCAAACCGGCCCTGATCAGCTTCGACAATGTCACGACGATGTTCCACGAGATGGGCCACGCGGTGCATGGCCTGTTCTCCGACGTGACCTACCCGTCAGTTACCGGCACGGCGACGCCTCGGGATTTCGTCGAGTTTCCCTCGACGTTTGAAGAAGACTGGGCGATCCAGCCAGAGATTCTCCAGAACTACGCCCGCCACCACGAAACTGGCGAGCCCATTCCAGAAGAGCTGCTGCAGAAGGTCATTCAGGCCAGCAAGTTCAATCAGGGCTTCGACACGCTTGAGTACCTCGCGGCGGCGATCCTCGATCTGGAATGGCATACGCTGTCCGAAGATGAGATTCCGGACGACATCGAAGCGTTCGAGGCGGCAACGCTGAAGAAGTACGGCATCGACATCGCCGCTGTCCCGCCTCGATACCGCACGGCTTACTTCGCTCACATCTGGGGCGGCGGCTATGCAGCGTCATACTACGCTTACATCTGGAGCGAAGTTCTGGCAGCAGACGCGTTCGCCCACATGATGTCCAACGGCGGCGCGACGCGAGAGAACGGAGATCGCTTTCGCAGGGAAGTCCTGTCCCGAGGCAGCAGTCGCGACCCAATGGACTCGTACACGACCTGGCGAGGACAGAAACCGGACTTCGACGCCCTGCTGATCCGGCGCGGCTTGAAGTAGTGAGTCGTGGAAGGCATGTGGGGATAAGACAAGGTCACCTTTTGGGTCACCCAACCTCTGAACCCACCAACAAAGAAAGCCGCAACCCATTGCGAGTTGCGGCTTTACTGAATCGGGACGACAGGACTTGAACCTGCGACCTCTTGACCCCCAGTCAAGCGCGCTACCAGACTGCGCCACGTCCCGGATTTGACCAAAGTTGACTCGATGTGTCCCCGGAAGTGCTTTGAAGCCGGAGTGACCAGCGAGTCGGCGGGGATGATAGGTTCGGCCTTCGGCAGCATCAAGCTGCTGCTGAAACCCGCGGCGAGGCAGCTTTTGAGACCAGAAGCGGAATCGGCACTGCGCCTGCGAGAGAGTGAGCAGAGTACGGCGCGAGGGATCCGACTCGTATTGACCCGAAATTGCAGGCCCGGATACGGTCCCCGGCCTCACCTCAATCCCCTCTCCGAACCTGGCGTGCTGCGTTTCCGCTTCGTCGTGGTTCGTCCCTTCAGTTTCCTCTCTCACCTCATTCCTTCGGCTGTCTGAAATCGTCAGGCAACTGCGCCGCGATGGAGCGCGTCCATGTGTGGAATCGTTGGTTACGTCGGCTCGGACAGTGCCGCGGACTTTCTGATCGAAGGACTGCACCGGCTCGAATATCGCGGCTATGACAGCGCCGGAGTCGCTGTTCAGAATGGCGGCGAGATCAGTGTTCGCAAGCGTGTCGGTCGAGTGTCGGAGCTTGAGAGCCTGCTGGAATCGAACCCCGTCAGTGGCAACTGCGGCATCGGCCACACGCGCTGGGCGACGCACGGGGAAACATCCGATGTGAACTCGCACCCTCACATCGGCGGCAATGGTGAGGTCGTCATCGTTCATAACGGCGTCATCGAGAATTACGCGAAACTGCGCGGCCAGCTGCAGACCCTGGGTTACGTCTTCCGCACGACCACCGACAGCGAAATCATCGCGCACATGGTCTGCCATCAGTGGTATGAGCTGATCAAACTCGGGCACGATCCGGAATCAGCGGAGACGTGTCAGGCGGCTGTCGAACGCTCGCTTACCAGATTCAAGGGCACCTACGGGATCGTTGCGATGTTCCGCGAGACTCCGGGCGTCCTGGTTGCTGCTCGAGTCGGCAGCCCACTGGTCATCGGAGTCGGAAGAAACGAATACTTCCTGGCCAGCGACGCCAGCCCGCTCGTTGGTCACACGGAAAACGTCGTCTACATGTCGGATAACGAAATTGCAGTCATCACAGCGGATGGGATGGAAGTCCATCACCGCGATACCGGGCGGCAGGAAGTCTCCATCCAGACACTGCAGCAGGAAGCGGCGGATACAGACCTCGGCGACTTCGAGCACTACATGCTCAAGGAAATCTTCGAGCAGCCTGAATCCATCGAGAACTGTCTGCGAGGCCGCATTGATGACGACTCTGCAACAGCGATCTTTGGCGGCCTGAACCTCGACCCGATGCAGCTTCGCAAGATCGACCGCATCGTGCTGACGGCCTGCGGAACGAGCTGGCACGCGGGACTGGTTGGTGAGTACCTGCTCGAAGAGTTCGCCCGGATTCCGACCGAGGTTGAGTACGCCAGCGAGTTGCGGTACCGCAACCCGCCGATGACCGAAAGCACGATGGTCTTCGCGATCACTCAGAGCGGCGAGACGGCCGACACGCTGGCCGCGCTTCGCGAGTGCAAACGCAAGGGCCATCAGACTCTGGCGATCTGCAACGTTGTCGGGTCAACGATTGCCCGCGAAGCGAACGGCGGGATCTATCTGCACGCCGGACCGGAAATCGGCGTCGCGTCGACAAAAGCGTTTACGTCGCAGGTCACCGCGCTGACTCTGCTGGCTCTGTACTTTGGCCGGATGCGGCATCTGTCGTACCACGCTGGCAAGCGAATGATCCGTCAGCTTCGTGAGATGCCGGACATCATCCGTCGCACCCTGCAGTGCCACGACGCAGTGAAGGACGTCGCCGAGCGATACTGTGACTTCCAGAATTTCCTCTACCTTGGGCGGCTCTACAACTTCCCGGTGGCTCTGGAAGGCGCGCTGAAGCTCAAGGAAATCAGTTACATCCACGCCGAGGGTTACCCGGCGGCCGAGATGAAGCACGGGCCGATCGCGCTGGTCGATGAGCAGACGCCGAGCGTCTTTGTCGCCCCACGCGGCGGCATCTATCCGAAGGTGATGAGCAATCTGGAAGAGATCAAAGCCCGCCGCGGCCCGGTCATCGCGATCGCGTGCGAGGGCGACGACCAGATCAGCGAACTCGCCGACGAAGTGATCTACGTGCCCGAAGTCGAAGACTTCCTGCAGCCCCTGGTCACGTCGATCCCGCTGCAGATCCTCTCGTACCACATCGCGCTGCTGCGAGGCTGCAACGTCGACCGCCCGCGAAACCTCGCGAAGAGCGTCACGGTTGAGTAGCAGAGGTCAGCATCAAGATAGCAGCAGGGCGCAAGCCCTCCGGTCGAGCTACACCGTGCTGCCACCGGAGGGCTTGCGCCCTGTCGCTATTATCCAGTACTCACTCAAAGACTGTCCCGGCCAACCCGAGGTCCTCATACATCGCGTTGACGATTTCACGATGCCGCTTCTGGTGGCGAGGTTCACCGACGCGCCGATCCGCAACGTAGCAGACAACAAGTCCGTGCTCCGGATCGGCAAACCCAATTGACGATTGCGAACCGCCGTGGCCGAAGGTCTGCTCCGAGCAATACCGACTGTAGCCGTACGGTACGGTTTCGGCTCCGTACTGGTTTGAGTCGACGATGACGCCGAGCCCGAAATCGACGACGTGCTGCAGCGTCTGGTCGATTGCGCCGATGCGTTGCCCGCTCGTCAGATCATCCACCGCTTCCGGTTGGAGAATGCGAACTCCGTCGAGCACGCCGCGATTCAGCAGGCACTGATAGAAACGCCCAAGCTGCCTCGCTGGTCCGCGAGTGTTGCCTCCCGGCGCCGCCGCTGAACAGTGCGTGATGTCATGCCAGGGCAGCTCGTGAGTCTCACCTCGTTCAAGCTGCTCCATTCGGCCAATGCGCTCGTCGTACGACCGCCAGACGTCTTCCGGCATTCCATTCCAGACGTCGGTCATGCCCAGTGGCTCGCAGATTTCCTGCCGCAGGTAATCTGAAAACGATCGACCATCGAGCCGTCGAATCAGCTCGCCCAGTACGAACCAGCTTGACGCCACGTGATAACCGGCAGACTCACCGACGACCCAGTCATCCTCCAGCGGCGTCGAGTAAACCCGCTGCAGCGTTTCTTCCCAGTTCGAATGCGGCCAGCCAGTATCGACATCCCGAAACCCGCCGGTGTGCGTCAACAGATAACGCGTCGTAATCGCGTGCTTGCCGCCCGCTGCGAACTCTGGGATGACATCGCTCACCGGCGCGTCGAGATCCAGCAGCCCCCGCTCGACAAGCTGCAGCACAGCAACCGCCGTCAGCGGCTTCGCAGCGGACAACAGCGGCATCAGCGTGTCGTGGTTCAACAGCGAGTGAGGCTCGCCATCGACAACCACGTCGTCAAAGACAACCTCGCCGTTTCGCGAGACGAAAAGCTGCACGCCGGAGTGAAGGCCGCGCCGACATCCGTCCCGAATCACAGACGCCGTTCGAGGCAGTGGTTCGTTCTCACGGACGGTCATGCGCCGGCCTCTGTCTCGCCTCGGTGTGAGTCGACGTCCATCATCGCCTGATCACCGCGAGGTTTCGTTCGCAGGAATGGCAGCAACCCAATACAGAACAGGCCGACGAATCCGTCGATGTACAGAGTTTGTGCAAAGCCGAATCTCTCGATCGTCCAGCCCTGCCAGACAGCTGTGTATGACGTCACCAGATTCATCATCGACATGTAAGCCGTGAATTGGGTCGCCGCGACATCGGGATTCGCGATCCGCATGAAGATGGCCGTCCGAGTTCCGTACATCAGGCCCTGACAGACCATGTAAGCCATGACCGCCCACCAGAAGTAGCCGGCCATTGGTGGCGTGTCAGCCCGGTCGAAGATGCCAGGTTCTTTGTCTTTCGTCTGCTGCTCTTCTGTTGGACTCGCTGCCACTTCGTCTGCACCCGGATCATCAACGGCGTCAGTGACGGCTTCGGAAACAGCCGTGCCGTCGCTTTCAGTCGCTTCGGCATCTGCCGTCTCAACAAGCTTTGGCACGTTCATCCCGGCTTCGTCCATCCTCCAGGCACACCAGAAGGTCGGGATTGAAATCAGCAGAAAGAAGACGGCCAGGCACTTCAGATGCCCCAACCGGTCAGAAATCACACCGCCAAGGATGCACGAGATCGACCAGACGATGCTCGATATGAGATCGATGCGAGCGACGTCGCCGTCGGTAAATCCAATCTCCTTGGCGACCTGCTTCTGCAGCGCCAGGTCGAGTGCCATCGCTCCCGGCGGAAGCAACGCCAGCAGCAGAGCGACGAACGCAACCCTGTTGCCGAACACGGATCGTCCGGCGGTGTCGACGTACTCGGCCAGCCGCAGCCGGACTTGAGACAGCTTCGATTTTAGATCGCGAGGCAGCAGAACTCTGACGAAAGCCGAGCCTGACCTGGCTGCGATGGTGACAACATCCGAGACAAACAGTGGGAAGCGTTCATCTGGGTCGAATTCGTACGCACGCCGTGCCAGCAGCCTGTACCGGTACGAATGGAGATACTCTGAATCGATTGGTGGGTGCTCGCGAGGCTCTTCGCGGATCGGCCAGGCGACCAGAAACGTCACGGCCAGAATACAGCCGATGACGTACGGGTAGGTCATCTGGAATGGCAGGCCCTTCTGCAACAGTTCGGGCAGCCAGGGGATGTCGATCCCTTCGGTCAGAAACAGCACGCAGGCTCCGCCCATCGCAAAGCCAATCTTCTGACCGGCAAACATCAAGCCATTGCCAAGTCCCTGTTCGTCCTCGTGGAGCACTGTGCAGGCAAGCGCATCGATCGCGACATCCTGAGTCGCACAGAACATGTTGTGGACCAGGATGACCGCCGTCAGGAACTGGAGATTCTCCGCGTTGACCTCAAACGGCATGCAAACCAGAAGCGTGGCCACCATCGAAAACTGAGTGCCGAGAATCCACCCGCGTCGAGCTCCCAGCCGATTCGAGTAGATGAGATCGACGAACGGCCCAACGACCCACTTCCAGGCCCACGGGAAGTAAAGAGACGCGACAAAGACTCCAATATCGAATGGCCCGACACCCGCGTTCTGCAACTGGATGACCATCGCGGTCGCGGTGAAGCCGAGCGGGATTCCTTCTGTTACGTACAGAAAGAAGAAGGCCATCAGACGGCCCCAGCGGGAGGCCAGCGGGTTCGGAAGAGCCATGCGTTTCTGACCGGTCGATGAGAAAGAAGCGGACAATGAGGACGCGGGATCGTAGTCGATGCGGTTGCGCGGAACCCGTCAACGGTGAGCTGCGTTTCAGGTCGACCGTGCGCTCAGCGAGGTGTGACTGGCAGCCAGTATTCCATTTCGGAATCGTCGCGGTCGCACGAAAAACGTTCGTCGTACAGCTCGACGTCGGGAGCGTCGGCGAGTTCGTATCCGAAGTTTGGCAGCCATTCGCGATAGGCATAGCCGACCGTCTTCGCGATGTCCGACATCGGCCCGCGGTGCGTGAACACGGCGTACGTGCCTGCCGGAACGGTCTTCAGCGTCGTCCCGTCCGGGATTGCAGCTTCCGGCTGAGCGGGAACTCCGGCGAGGTACCACAGTTCGTGTTCGTGTTCGTGCGACCGTTCCTCACGCTGCTCAATCAGCCCGTACATCGATTCGCAGCTTTGATGCGGAAATGACTGCAGGCAGTGCATGAGCCGATCCCAGACCTGCGGGATCACTT
>JAPOLP010000152.1 GCA_029977045.1 Planctomycetota bacterium | reverse complement strand
TGGTCTCAACTCCCTGTGTGAGTAGCGTTGCGAATTCGCCGTCGGTGCGGCGCGAGAGACGTTACTGCCTCGCGGGGGAGTCTGCGAACCAAGCGGGCAACCGGGACACTCGTTTGCCCCGAAGCCGCAGGGCACGGCGTTGTTTGCTCGCCGTCAACTCTTTCAAACGCCGTCGCCTGCGGCTTCGGGCCAAACGAATTACTGCGAGGACTTGAGCACAACGAGGTCGCACCAGTTGGCGATGTCGCGAACGGAACCTCGGTCAGCAACGTCGACCTTCAGCACGAGGCTGGTAACGCCTGAAACATCGAGACGAGGAAGTTCGACAGGGCCGGACTCGACAGTGACCGTTTCGCTGCGCCACAGCGTGTTGCCATCGCCGATCACTTCAAATTGAACGCTGCCGGCTGGCGCTGCGGCGTCTTCGAGTGCGACTCGCCCCAGCAGCGTGCTGAAGCGAGTGTCGAGTGAGAAGCTGATTTCGGACCCGCTTGAGGTTCCGATTCCGGATGCCACTGACGAGCCTCGCACACGCAGCGGGCCGCCGAGTACGTTGCGATCGAACTGCGGAGAGCGTTTCACAGACAGATACGGTGTCACTTTCGTATCGGCGACCGGCAATGACGAAACCGGCACTCGGTCCGCATCAAAGAACCAGATCTCCGCGACGTGCTCCAGAGGCAGTAAAACTGCTGCGTCGGCCAGAGTTTCTCCGAGGAGGACGCCACCGTTCGACAATACTGACTTGAGACGCAGCAACGAACCGTCGCGGAACACAACTCGGACGTGCGTTTCCGGCAGGTCCGGCGTCGAGATCAGCTCCGGGGTGAAGGCAATCAATCGGACCTGCTCGATTGCCTCAGACGTCGTACCGAGTGCCGTCTCCAGCTGCAGCTTTCCATTCTCAAGCCCTGCGAACTCGCCCGCGATCCGATCGCCGTTCTGCAGGACGATTCGGTCTGTCGTCTGCTTGTCGTCAAACAGCGATAAAAACTCGATCCCCTGGCGATAGGGGTCGCCAGCAAGCTTCAGCACGGCACCGCGGCAGACTTCCAGCGGCACGGTCAACGGTGGCTGATCGGGAATCCGGCTCCACCGGGCCGCAACGGATTCCTCGTCGATCATCAGCGGCTGGACTCGCAGCCAGTCACCGGTTGACGTCAGCAGCCAGGGGGTCGCAGACACTGAAGACGATGGATCGTGTTCAAGAACGTGGTCGCGAACCGCCTCGCCATCGGACGCACGCAACGTCGTCAGCCGCAGCACTCGATCGGCGTTTAACGGTTCGACATTGCCGTCGACACGGACAAAAACCTGTTGCGCGGTCAATTGTTCCAGCCGTCCGGAAACCGACGTGCCGTCGACGTTCTGTGCAACAACTGAAACCTGCGCATCGGCATTCGTTGCGAGTGCGATCAGAAGGCTGATCGCTATCCCAAGACTTTCAACAAACGTACGGAGGGCGAGTGGCATCAGCGTTTGAAAATCGGCAGGTGGTTATTCGGGAGCTGCAGGACGATCAGTGCCATCGAGGTTGCGTACTCGCCGGAGAACGTCGTGTCGGCCCAGCTACCGTCGCGGAGCTGATCGCCAAGCAGCTGGTCGCGGACGCGCGGGTACCAGTTCTCCCAGTGCTCACCGCCGGCCTGATACATCGCCTGCACGGCGTAGTAGTGCCCGTAATAGTAGTGCGGATCGATGAACCCGGACGGTCGGCGAGTCTGCAGGTAGTTCAGGCCGCGAGTGATCTCGTCGCCCTCGTAAACGCCAGCGCTGTACAACGCAACGAGCCCCGCTGCCGATCGCGCGAACTCACTCGGGCTGCGGCGCACGAGCTGATACTTGAAACCGCCATCGTCATTCTGGCACTCGCGCACGTAATCGATGCAGCGGTCGACCGTTTCGCGCGGCACGAACAGTCCGCAGTTGCGAGCGGCCCGCAGCGCCATGATCTGGCAAACCGTCGCCGAGATGTCCGCTTCCTTCGGCGAAGGATCGTATCGCCAGCCACCTTCGCGATTCTGACTCGACACGATCAGATGGACGGCCTTCTCCAGCCGTTCACGAATCTCCCGCCGAGGTGACATACCGTAAACCTCAGCCAGGAACAGCGTCGCGAATCCGTGACCATACATCGGACCGTGAGACTGCCCTTCGGGAACAGTGATGAATCCGCTGGAACGCGACGCAGAAAGGACAAAGTCAGTCGCCCGCTGAATTTGTTCGCCATAGGGACCTCGCCCCGGAGTGCTGCCGGACGAAAGCCATGCCATTCCAGCCAGTGAGACAACTCCGACGTTGCGACCGTAACCTCGACCGACGCCGAATGCACCGTCCGTGTTCTGCCGGGCGGCAAGCCACTTGAGACCGCGATCGATTCGTTCGAGCGTCTGTGGCGACATATGCCGGACGCCGCTCGTCTCGGCGCGACGAGGCAATGTCGATTGAGCATTCGCCTGGGGACTCCCGACGACGTCGATCGTCACAGCGGCAAGCAGTCCTGCCAGCAGCGTGCATCGCCATCGAACTGTTGAGAGTCTGCTGCGCATGTTTGGCGGATTGGCTTTCTGGTCAGACAAGGGCGGGAGCCGTTTCGGAGACGATCAGCCTGACGCCAGAGGACGCTCCCGATGAATCATGGCGTGAAAGTTTGACGCGTTGCGGCACTTCCCGATAGCCTCGCTCTCCGTGCCGACCGCTTTTCCGCACTGGAAACAGGATGTGCGAAACGGTGATCAGCACTCAGGAGTCTGTCAGGGCGTGGCTGGCCCGCGGATGCTCACGCGTCCGAATGTCTGTCTTGTCTGCTGCTGAGGGTTGATCCAATGCCTGCTCCGTTTCCTGCTATGAGTCTTCCTGTTGTTGCGCTGCTGCTGACTGTTTCCAGTCCGCTTTTCGCTTCCGACGCGTTACCCGAGATTGTGGCCGGGCCCAGCGAGTCTCCGGTGACTGTAGCGTCGACAGAACTTTTGCCGCTGATTGTGCCTACGTCAGCTGTGACGGAACCTGGTTCTTCCGTCGAGAAAGAATCAAAAGACAAAGTACGGAAGCCCAAAGACGAGACACCGGCATCCGCAAGTGAAAGCGCCAGCCAGCGTGCTCGTGAGGAATGGCAGAAACAGTTCGCCTCAGCTGACAAGAAGCCGGCGCCGGAGAAAAAGAAACCGGCGAAGAACCGTCCTGCTGATTCGAAACCCGGCAAGAGCAACGACTCCTCAAAGGTGAAGAGTCAGATGCCAGCAGCATCTTCTGCAGTGAAGCCACCGCTGCCTGCAATCATTCCGCAGTCCGTCTGGTCGCCGCGCTACTCCGAGGTCTATCGCTCGATCCCGTTCAGCCGCGCCGAGTACGACGCAGATCCAACGTACCGGCACAATGCAACGATGGAACTGTTGCTTAAGCAGTTGCGACCAGCCGCTCCGAAAGTTGAAACGGACATCACCGTGACCGTTCAACCGCTCGCTCCGTATCGCAATTCGTATCCTCTGCGCAGCGGCTATCGAGCATGGTCACGCTATCCCTGGCATTGATCGCATAGTAGCTCCGTGGAGCAACGATCCGCGTTCCGTCAACTCACCGCAAACACGATTCAGCAACATTGACCTTCAACCGCAATGTCAGAAGAAAGTCGATTGCGAATCGATCAGCCGTTGGTAAAGTCACGCCGCATGTCAGGGACGGCGGCGATCAATGCACGGTACCGACCGACTGAGCGTTGATTGAATCGCGGGCGCCCGTCGGAGCGAAAGCCCGACACTTCTCTCGCAAATCTCAGACGTTGTCTTCAGCCGCCTTTCAGGGCATGGAGTGTTCGATGAATCCCGAGCGTCTCTGTCCAGACTGTTCCTCGACCGAGGACTCTGATGTCAATCGAAGGCGATTCATGCAGACCCTCGGCGTTGCAGCCGGAGTCAGTCTGCTGCCACGAGTCCTGCCTGCTTCCGAGAGCAACGTCGGCAAGGCTGCTCCGCCTGAGACGCTCGTCAAACAGCTCTACGATTCCATGAGCCCGGTACAGCAGGAAGCCGTCTGTTTCCCGTGGGACTACAAAGATGGCCGCGGCCTGCTGCGGACGCGAGTCCAGAACAACTGGAGTATCACCGACCGCAAGACGCAGAATGTCGGTGGCAGCTTTTACACGAAGGACCAGCAGGAGCTCATCGAGGCTCTGTTCTTCAGCCTGTACAACCCGGACTGGCACGATCGGATTCGCCAGCAACTCCAGGATGACGCCAAGGGATACGGCAAAGAACAGACAATCGCTCTCTTCGGCAAACCCGGCGAAGACAAGTTCGAGTTCGTCATGACAGGCCGTCACCTGACGATTCGTTGCGACGGAAACTCGATCGAGCAT
Source organism: Planctomycetota bacterium (assembly GCA_029977045.1). Taxonomy (GTDB): domain Bacteria; phylum Planctomycetota; class Planctomycetia; order Planctomycetales; family Planctomycetaceae; genus JAPOLP01. The sequence goes on along the minus strand of JAPOLP010000152.1, from coordinate 5,546 downwards.
ATGGCGTTTGGCGGACCGATCTTCTACGGCCACGCTGCCCGCAGCTTCAACGAAGACGCCAATCACACCGGCAACGTCTACTGGCACCAGGCTCTGAAGGCGAACGCTCTTTACCAGATGCTTGATGGCAAGCAGCGTAATCTAGCGCTGGTTGAACGTGCTCCTGCGGAAGACCGCGTCGAATTCCGGGATCCCGATGACCATCAGGGAATCCCCGTCAGCGAACTGTCGGACGATCAGAAGGCTCACGTCCGCGAAGTCCTCGATCTGCTGCTTGAGCCTTACCGCTCGGTCGACCGCGAAGAGGCCCGCAAGTGCCTCGCTGCTCATGGCGGTCTGGATGCCTGCCGAATCGCGTTCTACAAGAACAACGATATCGGTGACGACGGCGTCTGGGACAACTGGCGTCTGGAAGGGCCGGCGTTTGTCTGGCACTACCGCGGCGCTCCCCACGTCCATGTCTGGGTGAATGTCTCGGACAGCCCGGACGTGAAGCTTAACGCCAAAGGCTGATTGGCTTTCGGCCCGGTCAGGCTGCGGTATCGTTGTGAACCGCTACCCTGATGGTGTCGGCGTTGCCTGCTTTGATGCCCTCTTCGGTTTTCATTTCTGTCCATCCTCTCGACACAGAAAGAGCGGTCTCTTGTCGGATCCAGGGAAGTTCTCCGCCGAAGATGACGTCATGCTGCCGTCGCTCGACTGCGACGCACGGATCGTCATGGATTATTCCATTAACCAGATCACGACCTGCTCGGCGTCGTTCGAGTCGGACATTGCCGAATGGCAACGCGCCGGCATTCCGTCGATCGGGCTCTGGCGCCGCAAGGTCGACGAAGTCGGCGAGCAGCGGGCGACAGAGCTGATTCGCGAATCCGGGCTGAACGTCACCAGCGTTTCGTTTGGTGGCGGATTTACCGGCAGCAGCGGATTCCAGTTCCGCGAGGCGCTCAGCGATGGGTACCAGGCGTTGTTCCTCGGGGCGGCCGTCGGCGCCAACACCGTTGTCATCGCCCCCGGATCACGCGGTCGTTACACCGAACGTCACGAACGACGGCTCGTTGTCTCGGCCATTCGCGAACTGGCCATGGCTGCCGACGACTTTGGCCTGACACTCTCGCTCTTGCCGATGCACTGCCGACTGGCTCGCGAGTGGACGTCGCTGATTTCTCTGGAGTGTGCCGCCGAAATGGCTGGCGACGTTGGACGCGACAACGTCGGCATCGTCTTTGACACATTCCAGTTCGGTCGAACCGACAATGTCCTGCTGAGCCTCGAACGACTGGCGCCACTGATCGACCTTGTGCAACTCAGCGACTCGCTTAACGAGCCCTCCAGTCCGTACGATCGTCTGCTGCCGGGAGACGGCAACCTGCCACTGACCGACTTCCTTGCGACGCTGCGGGAGAACGGCTTCATTGGCGACGTCGACGTGCAGGTCTGGTCGGACTCTGTGTGGGACCGTCCAACGACGGAAGTCCTGACTGCCGTGCGTTCTCACGTTGACCAGTTGCTCGCCGTTCCAACACGGGTTTCGGAACTGCCCGTTTCGGTCTGACGTTTCTCTTCACGTCGTCGGACACAGGAGTTGGTGCGGGCTGAAACGCCTCAGACTGGTTTCATGATGCGCACGCGGGTACGGTGAGGAACCACAAAGCCAAACTGCCAGCTTTCCCACCCCGAATCCTGCCGACCGTTCGTTCTGAAGCCAGCCTTTTCCTCTTCCGAACGTGACAGCAATCCTTCCCCACAGGATGCCGACGATGTCCCACGAAGTCTTCACGCTCGAAGAACTCGCATCCCATCTGGGACGTGATCGGCGCGAAATTGAGAAGCTGGTCAATCGGGGCCGGTTGCCTGGCCGGAAGGTTGGCGGCGTCTGGCAGTTCCATTCGATGGAAATTACCCGCTGGCTCGAACAGGAGATGCGGGACTATTCGAGTGCCGAACTGCGGAACGTGGAAGTCAGCCAGGAATCGGAAACGGTCTGCGACACGCTGCCCGTCACTTCGATTCTGCATCGAGACCTTGTGCAGGTGCCCCTGGAAGCTCGTACTCGGCGCTCCGTGCTCGAATCATTGATCGAAGTTGCCGGACGGACCTGGCAGGTCTGGTCACCCAACGACATCATGACTGCCGTTTTACAACGCGAGGAATTGTTTTCGACAGCTTACCCAGGCGGTGTCGCTATTCCCCATCCGAGAAATCCATTGCCAGATGCACACGGCGAGTCGCTGATTGCCTTCGGACGAACCTTCAGCGGCATTCCGTTCGGAGCAGCATCCGGTGGTCTGACCGATGTTTTCTTCCTTGTGCTCTGCCACGATTCCCGCAGCCATCTGCGGATCGTCGCCCGGCTCGGAAGAATGTTTCAACTACCGGACTTTCTGGATCAGCTGCGCGAAGCCAGCGATTCCGACACGGCATACGACGTCATCTGCGCTGCCGATGAAGAAGTCGCTGAGATTGATCGCAAGTAATCTGGCGCGTTACTCGTCGGCGTCCGCAAGCGGAATGAAGTCTCCGCCTTCCGATGAGTCTGTCAGCGGAATGGCGAACGCAGAGCTGAATTCGACGACATCGTTTGGCCCGGCTTCGTGAACCGACTTCGACTTCGAGGGCTGCACCTCGTCCGCTGAGTCTTCCGGTTCATTCGCGAGCGTGGCGTCGCGAGCAAACTCTGGGTCGATCAGAGACTCAGTTCCGGTGCCTGGCTCTTGAGCCACCGCGCCTTTCGCGGCTCCTGTATTGACGACGGCAAAGGGAACATCGCCGATAACGAGTTGGTCGCCGTTTACCAGATCGTGCGAGTGACTGACTCGGTCTCCATTGACGAAGACGCCGTTCATGCTGTCGAGATCGCGGACGACAAAGCGGTGATCAACGAGTGCAATGCAGCAGTGCTTCCGTGAAATCTTCGGACTGTCCTTGATGATGACATCGCAGTCCGGGTGCCGACCGACCAGCAGGATCGGCTTATCGAGGACGATTGGGCGTCCGCCGCGTTCAGGTTTGAGAATGACACTCATTGACGACATCCGACTGAAATACCGAAGCAACGGACGGCATGGAATTCCTCGTCATTCCAGTCAGCCATGGATTCCTGAAAGGTCACGCCACTACGGCCAGCGGTCTTGTCATTCACTGCCCGTGCCACGAGTCCCGACTCTCCACCGGCCGGAAGTCTCACCAGCCTACCCATTTACCGTATGATTTCGCAATCTGGGCGAGCTTCTCGCAGGCGTTCGACGCCCGCTTCAGTCACGTCTGTACCGAACAGGTTGACCACGGCAAGTTGCGGCATTGCAGCCAGGGTATCGATCAGTGAATCACTGACCCGACAATTCCGCACGCCCAGCTCCCGCAACCCGGACAGTTCCGGCAACCACTTCAATCCCTGTTCAGTGACTGCTGTTCGATCAAGCCACAACACTTCGAGACGCCCGAGATCCGTAAGTTTCGCGGCACCGGCATCCGTCAGGCGAGTCCCTCGCAGACTGACAGCGACCAGGTTGCTCAATGCCGCTACGAAGTGAACACTGTCGTCCGAAATCAGTGTCCCGCTGAGACCAAGCCGTTCTAGTCGTTCCAGCCGCTGAAGATGCTTGAGACCGTGCCCTTCGACGCGTGTTCCGCTCAGCCCAAGCCCACGCAGATTGTGCATCAACCCGAGATGGGCAAGTCCTCCGTCGGTGACCAGCGTGTCTCCAAGCAGCAGCTCTTCGAGCGCGATCAGCCCGGCGAGACTGGCCAGGCCACGGTCAGTCACCGGGGTATAGGCCAGATTGAGCACCTTCAGGCTCGACAGTTCGCTCAGATACTGCAGTCCCGCGTCGGTGACGTTCGTCCCAAGCAGGCCAAGCTTTTTCAGATACTTAAGTTCCCTCAGGTGCCGCAGCCCGGCGTCAGGTAACTGGCGATGGTGATGCAGGCTCAAGTCTTCGAGGCGGTTGAACCGCTTCAGATATTCGAGTCCAGCGCGTGTCAGCTGCACCTGATCGACTCGCAGTTTTGTGATCTGCTGCGCATCATCGACGTCGATCTGCCCGATCGTCCCCAGAGCGGCTGTCACATCTCCCTGGTATTTCTGAATCGCTTCGAGCAGCGGATCGGGGGAATATGCAATAAAGCAGTCGGGCAACGCCTTCTGCAATTGCTGAACCCCCTGCGGAGTCACCATCGTCGTGCAGACATCCAGCACCTGCAGATTCTTCAGCGTTTCAAGATGCTCGATGCCGGCATCCGTGACGCCTTTGCAGAAAACCAGACCGACGAGTTCCAACTCGGTCAGTGCAGCCAGATGCGGAAGCCCTCGATCTGTCACCGCTGTGTAGTCGAGATTCAGGTTTCTCAGCTGAGTCAGCTCGGCGAGTTCCGCCAGGCCGCTGTCCGTGATCTTTGTGTCTGACAGAATGAGCATGCGCAATGAATCGATGCCGCGCAGCGCATGGAGCCCGCTGCCTCGGACATGGCAGCCCCCCAGAATCAGCATGTCGAGCCGGGAGAGCGCCGCCAGATGAGCAAGGCCGTCGTCGTCGATCTGAGTTGTCGACAGGTCGAGCGTTTCGATCGACGGAATCTGCGCAATGAATCTCAGCCCGTCGTTGGTCACGTCAGTGTCCGCGATGCTCAGGCTTCGCAGGTCCGTGAACGGCGTCAGAAGCTCGAGGTCGGCATCTCGGATTGGGGCATCCGCGAGATCGACGAGCTGAACCTGCCCGTGGTCTTCGACAATTCTTGCCCCCAGCTTTGTGAGGGCGGCAATCGATTGCTGTTGTGCGTCCGCTGAATTCGTCATCCGTCGCTTCCGTCACCGTGGGCGAGCCCGAAAACACCAAGGCTCGACTGGACAGTTTGCAGGCCCGCAAACCGGCGGCATTCTAACCCGCAAGGAATCGAAATGTCTTCACGCGGGTTATCGAATGACAAAGGCCGCGAACAATCTCTGCAGGCTGCCGCCTGGACATCTCAGCGCATCAAAAACGGGGCCGTCTCGTCATCGAGACGGCCCCGTGAAGTCTCTCACCGAGCGATCAATCTCAGGGCTTAGCCACCGCAACCCGTGCAGGTTGGAACACTGCAGGACGAGCAGGTCGGCTGTGGCGGGCAAACGGGCACCTGTCGGCAAACGACGCGAGGGACACAGATCGTCTCGGTGTAAGGCACCTGTCGCGGTACCTGACGCGTTTGAGTCACGTACTTCGTTTCGCAGACCTGACGGCAGACCGTGTACGGCACCTTGCGGGTCTTCGTTTCGCAGACGTACGAGCAGGTCGTGTAGGGAACCTTGCGGCACAGTGTCTGCTTTTCGTACGAGCACACGGTGTAAGGCACCTGGCGGCACTTAGTCTCACAGCGCCACTCGCAGACCGTGTAAGGAATCTTGCGATGGCGGACTTCCTGCTGAGTGCTGCAGACGGTGTAAGGCACCTTCTTCTGACGCACTTCCTTCACCATCGTGCAGGTCGTGTAGGGTACTCGGCTAGTGCGTGTTTCGGGGACCATTTTGCAGACCTTGTACGGGACTCGACAGGTCTTGGTTTCCTGCA